>JACNFL010000142.1 GCA_014384685.1 Methanobacteriota archaeon | reverse complement strand
AATGGTCAACTGCTGTGCAGTAGTTAGCTGCTTTGTAGGCGAACCAGCCAACTTGACCACCTGTCATATATATATGTATAGATATGATCAGTTGCGGCAGGATCCAGGATTAGGGTTTTCAAAATGAAATCCTCCACCCATGAGTGTTTCTTTGAATTCAAGAGTTACGCCTTCCATGTAAGGAACACTACTCTCTGAAATAATTACAGTCCAGTCATCAACTTCAAAAACGTGATCAGAATCTTCTTGTTCTTTAGGTGAAATTAGTTGTAGGTCATATTGAAATCCATTACCACTTCTTCCAGTAATGGAGATTTTAAGGGCTAGATTTTCTTCTTCAGAGTTAGCCGCAAATTCAGCGAGTTTATCTCTAGCCAGTTCAGAAAATGTGAGCAACGGGGGACCCTCCTGAGTACAGGGTCCCCCGCCGCATCGTTTTAATCTGCGCTTAGTGCAGATTGGCAATCATCCTACTCAAATCAGTAGGAATCGGCGGCGTAGTAGGCCAAGCCCAATCATTGGTAATGATGAGATTACTCCACCAGCAGCAGCATCGCCGACATCAATGGTTAGTCCACCATCAGTTTCGACAAGTTCGGTCTCTAGCAAGTCCTGAGCGCTTTTCTTCACTGAGTCAACACTTGAGTCATCCTCTTTGATATCCGTAGGATCAATCTTCAGAGGTTTCTTCATTGGCTTGACATCAACATCGATTGGCATTGGCTTAACTTTGCAGCGAGACATAACTACATCAGTAGATTCGTCAGAGTTTGCTGCATCTGTAACCATTTTCTTGCACCTGATTGGTGTTGGGTCAACAGGTGTTGGTTCAACACCACCATCGTCGCAGGTTTGCTTCCACTTACCTTTCATAACACCCTGGCCAGCATCAGTTGCTCTGTACTTTCCAGCAAGAACACCACTAGCAGAGCCATCAGATAGCTCCCATACACCTCGGTAGAGTCCGTTTCCGTATCCACCTTGGAGGGTTCCGATTACTTCGCCATCAAGGTTGGTAGCCATGCCACGGAACAAACCGTTAGCAAACTGTCCTGTGATGTTTCCACCAACTACGCTTTCATCAGTCATCCATACACCTTTGAACTGGCCAATGGCAGCAGTTGCGTCAGCATCCTGGTTGATCGACCATCGTGCAGCCAAGTAGCCGTGTGCGCAGATAGGTTCTGCATCTGAGTTACCGAAGTGACGGACAATGATTCGTCCATCAAAGTTCGCAAGTCTTTCTCTTGCGTCTTCAACACTCATGCGTGCTATGTGTGCGACTTCGTAGCTACCATCATCTTGGAAGATGACTACTACTACAATTGCGCGTTCACCATTGGTCCAAACATAGACCACGACAGTGCCACCATCATCGATGTGGTCAAAGTCGTCAGTGGAGAGGTTATCATCAACATCTCCATCTATTAACAATGGGTCACTTAACAGGTAGTCAGTCTCAATCTCTTGAGCAGCCTCCAAAGTCATTAATTCATTCTCCAGGGTTTGTGCATCATGTGCTGATTCTGCAGTAGCTGCACCGGCGGTAACAACCACCAGCATAGTCAATGCAATCAACAAGGCGCGCAAGCCCTTTCTTCCGTACTTTCCGTTTAAGCTGGGTTTTTGTCCCATATCATATCTGTTTGCTTGCATCACATATATACAAATTAAGGGGCCACCCCGAACTTATGCCGACGTTTACCTTTGTATACCAAACACACTAAACAACCGTGGTAACCTTTTCAGTGGTTAACCTACAACAGAGTTTCATGGTAAGGGACTCTCTTGCCCGACCTTTGCGAGACTTGCGCATTTCGGTAACCGACCGTTGCAATTTTCGCTGTCCTTATTGCATGCCCCGTGAAGTGTTCAACGAAGATTATCCATACCTTGCGCGCGAGGATATACTTTCGTTTGAGGAGTTGGACCATCTAGTGGCTTCTCTGATTCCATTAGGCATAGAGAAAGTACGTTTGACTGGAGGCGAGCCTTTACTTCGTCGTGATTTTGTGAAGTTAGTTGAGAAAATTTCAGCTCATGATGTTGAAGTCGCTGTTACAACTAATGGTGTGTTGTTAGAAAGTCAGGCAGAAGCACTCGCTGATGCTGGTTTAGATCGTGTTACCGTTAGTTTGGATGCTTTGGATAACGAAACATTCCAAAAAATGACGGATAGTGATGTGGATGTAAGCGTAGTCTTGGCAGGCATTGATGCTGCCATCACCGCTGGGCTAACACCAGTCAAAGTGAACGCTGTAGTACGGCGTGGTGTCAACGAGCATGCAATTCAAGACCTAGTGAATTATTTCCGTGGTACTGGTGTGATAGTACGATTTATCGAATACATGGATGTAGGTTCATCTAATTCCTGGCGGCTTGAAGAGGTAATTTCAGCCAAAGAAATTCGGGATATTTTGCTTGAAAAGGTAGATTTAATACAAATTCCACCACAAGATGCAAGCCATGTTGCTAAGTTATGGCAGACTACTGAGGGTGATAAAATAGGATTTATCACATCGATTTCTGAACCCTTTTGCGGCGATTGTAGTCGTGGCCGCATTTCATCGGAAGGGAAATTTTACAATTGCCTATTCGCTGAAAATGGGTTTAATCTCAAACCATATTTGCGTGCTAAAGCCACTTCTAGTGAGATTCAAGAACTAGTCAGTTCGGTCTGGACAAAGCGAAGTGATAGGTATTCTGAATTACGTAGTGAGCCAGAAATCAAGGGCAGAATTCGATTACCAGTTGAGATGTCTCACATCGGTGGCTGATCACACCGACTTTAGTGCACTTAGGATAGAATCCCATGGTGCATCGGTACGAATAGCCGGCTTTCCATAAGCAGCAACTGCTGCACAATGACCCATTGCAACCAATGCTTCTGCCAACTTAGTTGGAGACGGCGGCGCGGGTAGTTGTAGCCGGCTTGCCAATGAATCCACCACCACAAGGTTTCCAGAATGAATTACTGTAGATTCCTCTGCTAAATGGCGTACAGAGCGAGTAATAGCTCGTCTACGCAGGCGTAATTCGGTCGCATCATCACATGTTTCTTCAGTAGGTCCGCACAACTCAAGAGCCCGTTCCTCAGTCATCGAAGCCATCACATCAGCATCTCCAATTTGTCCAATCCAGAGCGGTCCGGAAATTCTCTTGTCAGTTTTATCAACAACGGTGTCAAGTGGTACCAAAATATGGCCGTGTCCAGCGTTTTCACCGGCTTCTAAATCGCTTGGATTAGCAATTCTCCAACCTAAATTATGCTCAACTATACTGGCAGAATCTAGTGATTTTCTGACTCTGACACTTACTCTTAGATGGTGACTATCCCAAGTTGAAATCAGCGGCTCAATGACTTTGTCATGGCGAGCAGCGCACCTTGCAACAGAAGCGAGAAGAATTCTCAACCCGGTGTCATGTGCGATTTCATCTAATCGAGCACGCGCCCCATATCTCCGCATCAGCGGCGCTGACGAAGAGCCAGTTAATGCCGCAACATCGGTAGCTGTAACTTCCAATACCGCTCGCCTTGCAAGTGATTGCATCACTGAATCAAGAAATGGAATAGGTGAGCCAAACGGGTCAATATCTACCCACTGCCACCCACGTGAAAGCGCCACCTGTCTTGCGTCACCGCAAACAGGCTTGAATTCACCAATTTCAGCAACTGGATTCTGCTTGTAATTTGCTTTCAGCCAAGAAATTGCATTTTCATCCATATCACACATCCAAAGTTGTAGTCTAGATACCATTTCAGATGGTAATTCATGACAAACTCGGTGACTGCGAATACCGCTTGCAGCCAATGAATCAAGCATTCTAACCGGTTTATCACCGCTAAGAATCCCCACACTCATTTCATGAGCCATCAACAGAACGGTCCTAGTGCGATTGCCTGACATTGCGTGATTATGGAATATATCTCGCTCGCCCTTTACCCCAGGTCCTGCACGGTTTGCTTCACCTTCTGTAAGGTTCGTTGGTAGGTGGAAATGGGTACGCCCCTCTAGCACCAATTCGCCCGGCCAGCCCTCGGGCCACTCTTCGTCCATTACCTAGCCCTGAGAGCCGTTATTCAAGTGCGCTTCGGAGGTATTAGTAAATTTGAGATGTTGATATTTCACAGTTCAAGGGAATAAATCACAATGTGGGGTTGCGTCATATCCTCTTTCATTTACAATTTTGTATTGATGAACTGCATACTTAATTTGATCAAATTGATGGATTAATTTGTCGTCATTAAGAAGACCAAGAACAACTGAAGATAACCGGTCTCCTAATGGGAGTTCAGCATCGTCAAACATGCATATTGGTTGACCCAATCCAATTCTGTTCTGTGACATCGTTTGGATAAGATATGGGGCATTGTGAGCCCCTCTACCAGGAGTTATTCTCCATAGTATACCCAAACCACCTTTTACTACTAATCCATAATCTATCACTTCAACATTAGGATTCCCATCAATTATAGAGCGGTATAACGAAAACGATCTCTCAAGAGGAGTAATTCTAGCATCTTCTGAATGGATACCAACAATCTTTGTTAGGTGTCTTGTAGCGGCTCGTAATCGGTCTGAAACGAGGGTTGATGGGCGCCCTCCCCAGATAGTCAGAAAGCGCTCTAAAAGTGATGGCTGAGTTGGAAGTTGTATGACATGTCTTCCTTTAGTTCCTAATTCAATTCCAAGCAGGTATGTTTCGTGATTCCAATCACAAAGTGGCGGCGGGGCCTTCTTCTTTTTCCCTGATTTTGTTTGCGGTGAGTCGGATGCCCCGTAAGGATTGAAGCGACCATCTCTGAGAACGTCTCGGCTAAGTTGTTCATCGCTTGTAGCATGGTTATGGTCTGTGCCTTCAAATTGGTGGAAAAGATTGAGGAATCTCAGTGCTGGAGATTCAACTCTATTCTCTATCATCATCATGAATAACAGAGTTCCAGGGCCACGGTCAATTTTTGCTCCATCAACAATTATTGCTTGTCCTAAAGTCCTGACTTCATGTCCATTGAATCTAACTGTAATTTCGTTATCATCAGTTTCACCACCCACTATATTTGGAAAAAGGAGAGAATCGCGGGCGGCTAATTTCTCAAATACAGCCAAGTATGAATCATAATCACGATGATTCTCAATTTGTATGTCCACAGATAAAATATGGGTGTTTCCGGTAAGTTTTCTCAATAATTCAGCCCATCCACGATTGTAAGGCATGTAAGAGATGATTTGCCTGTCCTTACGCAACCAATCTATGGTTTGATTGAGTAGCTCGGTTTGATGTTGTTGCATGTAGTTCTGCCATGGAGGGGTGGAGAGGAGCAACAATTCCTTAGCATCATTCCAAGGTGAACAGACCTTGCACAATGGATTATTATCCAGTTCATGAAGAGATCCGCGACAGCATCGACAAACATTGACAGACTCCGCCATAAAAACAGATTATTTCCGACTCTTTTTGAATGATTCATTATTTTTGAATCAATACCTGTGGGTAGATTGGTTTCTTTAATAACCTGAAGAAGAAGGTATTGTTGAGCCACCTCATATTGTAATGTGATCATAGACTAAACCCCAATCGTATGCACTACTGAAGTCGTTTCTTCATATACCGGCAGAAATGGGTAAGGATGAAACAGTAGTAGTGTGACTTGATTGGGTGGATTCTTACACGCATACACTAGGGAAGTCGGTTCTTGATATACCGACAGAAATAGATGAAAGTGAGATAACATCACCGAGTAAATTCTCACTCATGCATCCTTTTTATATTGTTGAATTCTTGTGGGTTTGCCAAGTAATAACAAGGTTGTTTCTATGAACGGTAAAGGGCTTCGCTCCGTCCTCCTTGTCCCCCACAATTCCTGATATTCCCAACCAATTAGATTAGAAACGGTGAATGTAATGAAAGATGAAAAGAATAGAAAAGCCAGTGAATATGACTACGAAGCACTTGCAGATTGGGTGCGCGGGCGAGCGTGCGGTCCTTGTAGATCTAAAGACGAAACCTCCATTGTATATGACGCCGGGTTGCACAAATCATGCCAACGCTGTGAAAGACTCGCGGATTGGTTACAAGGAAATCCTATTGTTGAAAGTACGTTGCATGAAATAATGCTATGGGTGGAAAGCAAAAGACAGCAGAAATCAGAGTGGGGAGATATTAGTAAAATCCTCTTATTTGCATCAAGACACTTCCTCAGCAATCCAGAAGTATCTGAAACCACGTTACCAGAAATCGAATTTGATGAATCAATTTTACAGAATGATGCATGGTCTTCAGAAAATGAGTCAGATGCGGGATTTGATAATCATTTCAAAGACGATTGGTTATAATTTAATCCAGAATGAATGGAGGAAATTAGCCAATCAAAGTGTTATCTAATTATGAAAAATAATTTAGTATTTAAACCGACATTGGATTGGAAATTGAGAGTAGAGGGCCGGCAGGCTTGACAGTAGTTAAACCGACATTGGATTGGAAATTGTAGGTGAAATTATTAAATTTAAGAGGCTTAATTATGATTCAACAAATTATTATTCTACCGCCCCTACTATGTAGGGGCGGTAGGTTTTTATATAACCGTTGTGTATATATTACTGGAGGGGAATTGAAACATTGTGAAAAACAATCAAGCCAAGAAAGAGGTATTTCATAACAAAAGGATAACACAAAGGTTTCAAAATATTATATTCAAATTAAGACATGAGTGTAGCAGAAAGGAAGTGAAAAAATGAATCGGAAAAAAGGAAGTGAAAAAATGAATAAAGAAATGGAAAGGTTAGCAGATTTGCTACCAAGATTGAGCGAAGAACATCAAGAATTGACAGCAACTGAAGAGAGCATAGCTTGGGTGTGGGGATTACTTGGCAATTATAGGCCAGGGGATATTCACGATACTGGAGATGGTGTGATGTTACAGAAAGTAACGTTCGATACAGCTCGGTGTATCAGAGTATTTGACCACCCAGGACCTATGTATGAACTAAGCATGTTGCAGAGCCTATTTGATAACGCCAAAGCAAATATAGAGATTGGATCGTGTACGGTTATAACACCTGTTTCTGAAACTTTAGTTGAAGAGACGAAGGCGAATAAAGCAACTGTACCTAAAGAAAAGAAGGTGGATGAAGCACCTTCTGCAAGTAAGGTGGCTACAAAGAAGAGTGACTACAATTTTGGTATGGAGGTGGCTTGAATGTGGATATTTCTAAAAGGCGGATTTTTTAGTATAGTACAACACCGTGACAAGCCTGGAATATTACTTGTTAGGGGTAGGAACCCTGAACATTTCGAGTCTGTTTTTCCAGATGCAAAACTAATCAATATGGAGACTGCAGATTATCCATGGAGGGCTGAAATATCTCATGGTGTAGTGGCAAGAATAATTACAGAGCAAACCTATGAAATAGATTATACAAATTTCAAATCAGATATAGATGCCAATGAACCAGCATTATATGATGCGATGATTGATGTTTGGAGAATCATGTTACAATATGGTGAACCACACCGTAATGGGATTAATAGTGGTCAAACGAAATGTTTGGATTGACATGAGTCACTTTACGCCCATGGTCAACAACATCACCAACGATTTGGCAACCGTTCATTCGGGAATCTAACCATACAGTCACAGCCTCTGAGGCTGCGCCATCAACGATGACTACCATACCCATCCCGAGATTGAAAGTGCGCGCCATCTCGCGCTCGTTTACCTCACCCATTTGGGCAATCCAGTCAAACTCAGGAAGAGTGTTCATTGGGTTGGAAATATGGTACCCTAGAGTATCATGAAGACGTAGTAGATTAGACAGCCCCCCTCCAGTAATGTGGGCAATACCCTTGATTTGCTCACTATCACAGGGCCCCTCACCACCACGGCAAGCAGCGATTAGGTCGTAGACTGGGTCGCAGTAGATCTGGGTTGGATTCAGTAAAACTTCTCCTAAGGTGACTTCACCGGTTGTGAATCGCTCAATGCGATTTTCATCGACTGAAAACGGTGCTGGATGCCTGATATCTGCCCCGGTTTTTTCCAATACTGCACGTACAAGAGAAAACCCGTTGGAATGAATACCAGAGGAAGGCAATCCGATGAGTGCATCACCTGCTTGCATATTTTCTCCAGTAATTGCCTCATCTTTTGGCAACCAGCCAAGAGCAGTTCCTGAAAGGTCAAGTTCCTTGACAATTCCTGGTAGAGATGCGGTCTCCCCGCCTGCGAGCGTCACGCGCGCTCGGGCGGCGGCGCTCGAGAGAGATGCACCAAGAGCGGCATGTACTGCGGGGTCCGGCTTTGGAATCGCAACATAATCAACAAAAGCGATTGGTTCAGCACCAACACATAGCAAGTCATTGACATTCATTGCCATACAATCAATTCCAACTCCTGCAAGTTGTTCTAACTCATTGGCAATCTGTAACTTGCTGCCGACACCATCAGTTGCTAGTGCTAACAGGTTATCACCAAATTCAACCAAGCCACCAAAGCCACCAGGCAAATCTACTGGAGCTCCAGGTGTTCCGGATTTACGAACCGATTTTGACAGTGCTCCAATGAGTGACGCAACCGAAGCGGCTTCCAAATCAATATCGACTCCAGACGAAGCGTAATCGAGCCCCTCGCCGTCACTCATTGAACCGTCGAGATGGTGGCGGTTCTTCAAACCGCCGAGTCATGTTCAATGGTTATACCACCCGTCCGTAAGTCATTTAGCAATGATTGCGGGTCTTGACAATTGAATGTGTAAAAGCGCCCCTTGCGCGTGGTTTTAATTTCTATACCAGAGCCACTACTGGTGATGTATCCAATTGATTTCATCCCCTTTATTCTCCACCCCATGCCACCCCATTTTATCCATTTAATCTCAACAATTTTAGCTGAGATAATTTCTGAGTTTTTTAATTGGACATCCCATCCAAGATATCCGAAAGAAAGGGAATTACCATCATATTGAATGGCATAGATTGAGAATGCCCAACTCAACCAAATGAACCACATAATTGGGATTCCAAAAGCCAACCAATAGCCTATCGTGACAATAGTGAATATTCCTTTTTCACCTACACCTAGGGCCAAGAAAAGGGTGATTGAACCAATTAAAGATACTACTACTATGCACGGTAAAATATAGTAAAACCATGGCCTTGATTGTTCGTTGTACATCATTACCCCAACTTCAAAATTCTCGTCACTTCTTCAAATTGAAAGCATGCTTTCTGCATCCGGTGCCCATCTTCAATCTCGATAAGTTCCACGACATGCGTATCTTCTTTGGCAACCTTACGTGAGTTTTCAATTGGTACTATATCGTCTAAATTTCCATGAAGAATTACAGTTGGATGATTCAGTTTTGGCCACGACATACGTTCTGCAGAGAGGAAAAATTCCCAGTTCAAGGTGACTTCAATTCCTAATCCATTCATGAAATATGGAATGCTACCATCTTTTTCCCACTGCGCCAAACCTTCCGGTTTTGCGCCTTCCCGCCATAAATCTCCTAGGCCAAATGCTGGTGCAATTAGTAGCAGTGAAAATTTTTCGTCAGGGCGGAGGTTGGAGGCGTTGGCCGCAGCCAAACCACCCATTGATGAACCAGCGATGATATCAAATGGCCCATCTTCGTCAATTATTCGAAGTAGAACCTCGGTTTCTTGTTCTATTGTCCAACCTAGTTCAGACATTGATGGGGCAACGACATCCCACCCCAATTCATCTCTCATATAGGATGGTTTACTTCCTTCAGGTGTTCCTTCAAATCCATGGGCAAAAAGTACTCGTATCATTATCAACCATCGTCTTTTTTCTAGTCAAATTCTAGACCTAGTAACTCAAGGTTAGCAAGAGGACAACGCGTCATTCCCGCATGCTCCATGACTCTGATGTGGATTTCAGCTACAACATGAACGGTCGCTTCAAACAAATGGCCAGCATGGACGTTATTGTCATCATCAGACCAACAGCAGTGGATATGTGTGAATGCTTCTCCATGCTTTGTGCGAGCAATATTGCCTGAAAGGCTCACTAATTCAGATGGGGGATCTAACGGCCGCCTCTGGTACACTCCTTCTGCATTCATGTATCCATATTGATTGTCACGAGTTCGGCCAATACCGCTTGTGATAGCGGCTGCATCAAATCCAACATCATCTGCCAGTTCCTGTAGGGCTGCATGGATTTCTTCCCCCGGATCAAGTCTCACGAGGATGTCGCTTCCTGAACGTGTGTGCTCCATTAGTTATCCGGTATTGCGGGAGTTTCATAGTGATTACCCGTCTCCGATACATTGGTGAACATTTGAGCCGCGGTCTTGTTATCTTCGTTGAGGATGAAGAAACGCTCCGTAAATTGGGCGAAACAATCCTTTCTAGAATGGGTTTTGAAGTTTCAGCTCATGAAGATGCTGAATCCGCACTTGAGAAGATAAAACAGAACCCGAATATTGTCCTATTAGCCACCGATATGTCACTTCCTGAGATGAATGGGGTGAATCTTGCTCACAAGGTTAGAGAGTTGGGTATTCGGGCACCTGTATTGCTGATGAGCGGTCATGACGAAGCGGATATCCTTGAGGCAGGAGGGGTTCCACCACCAGGAATAATGTTGCAAAAACCAATTGGCTTGGCTGACTTACGTGCTACCGTTGATTCACTGCTGTCATAATGGTTCGGCGGCGCTTTATTGGGAGGTGGGGCCATTGCTTGATTTCAATTAGGATGTGTTCCAGTGGAAATGGGTGAAAGGCAATTTCGAGTCTAGAATAAAGTTCTGATTTCCAGTGGAAACAAGGGGGGCAAATCGCGTTGTTAAAATACCGTCCGCGAGCGCTGATGAGTCCCGCGCGGGAGATATTCCAATGGTTGGCATCCAAGACTCAAATGCTCGTTGGCGAACTTTGTTGCAAGAGCAATACGCTAGGGAGATTCAGGTGTTGGCTAGTAGTTGGCCAAAACAACCGGGATTAAACATTAATTTTAGTGATATACAGGCTTGGGATCCTAATTTTGCTAAATCGCTGATTGAGTATCCCAAACCGATTTTACGAGCTGCCACAGAATCACTGAGAGCATTGTGCGCAGAGGGTGGTTGGGAAATTGACCCTACTCTACGAGTTGTTGAGTTACCTCATGATTGTAAGAAGTCTTTACGTGAAGTAGGGTCTGATGAGATTGATAAATTAATTTCATCCGAAGTGGTGGTCACTAAAGTTTCAGAATTAAAACCTAGAATCTATCATGCACAATTCCGCTGTGTTCTATGCACACATATCACAGAGGTAGCACAACTGAACGAATTAGAATTAATTGAACCAGTTCAGTGTGATGATTTGAATGGTGGTTGTGGCCGAAGCTCTGGTGGTAAGGATGGAACTCGATTTGAGTTAATCCATGAAAATGTGACTTTAGTGGATAACCAATGGATAGAGATTCAAGAATTACCTGAAAATGTGACTGGTGGTGCGCAACCAGCACGAGCAACTATTCTAGCGGAAGCAGATCTGGCAAATGTCCTACTTCCTGGGATGAGGGTTACAGTC
>JACNFL010000138.1 GCA_014384685.1 Methanobacteriota archaeon | reverse complement strand
ACGCTATGGCAAACTGCGGTTGGCCTGGTGGTGGAAGCACTCAATATCCAATAGCAACAGTTGATGTTTATGCGGCATTGATATCACAACCAGCAACAATTAGACAAGATTTCTTGAGACTACACGACCGCGATGGAGACAGTATGAGTGATACTCTAGAGTGGAATCTAGAAATCAACTCAACCGCGTTTTGGGAAAATCTTGACATCAGAATTGAAGCGTTCAACAACAACACACTTCACGACATCATCACAATTCCTGTAGGGGTTGGCGGCGGAGCAGCCTCCAATCGCTCTGTATGGTTCACTCCACCTTGGGATGGTGATTGGCAATTGTACGCAAGACTGTACGACCAGATCGGAGACCCCGTGCCTAATGGTGCAGTTCTCACCTTGCCAACAACAGTCTCTAACATGGCACCTGTAGCCACAGGAAGTTTGTCATCAAACACATCTCAAACATGGTTGCCAATCCAATTTAATGGAGCAGGTTATGATATCTGGGGATTATCAGCAAATAACCAAACTTACACTCATAATTCATCCCCAACAGGATATCTATGGGACTTCGGAGATGGTGGTCAATCTTGGCTCCGTACACCTTCACATGCATACACTCAAACAGGAGACTTCAACGCAACTCTACAAGTAACCGACATTGGTGGAAAGCAAAGCAATACGCAAAATTGGTCAATGAATATCACTGATACAATTATGCCAACAGTAAAGATTTCAGTTGCTGGTCAAGAAGTAATAGGTGGTATGGTTTTACTAACAACCCAACGGGTCTTGTTTGAGGCATACATGACTGATGATAATGTCCCTGATGAATATCTTGACTTCCAGTGGGACTGGGGCGATGGGACTAATGAAGGCGGTATCGGCTATACTGAAGCATCTCATGATTGGGCTAATGGCTCGGCAAATGGCACCAATTACACACTAATTTTGACTGTTAATGATGGGACATTCACCGTAAATCAAACAATAACTATTCTCATCCTTAATCGAATACCACGGTTAATTCATGATTTACCACTTGAAGTTGACACGCTTACGCCACTACCTCTACCTACTATGTTTACTGATGATGACGGCACCATTGTATCGTGGCAGTGGTTCTTCCCTGACCCTGTCAATCTTGATGGCGGAACCGTTACTAAATTGAGTAACTTTGATCAGACTGGTTCAGCCGACCAAAACCCAACCCCTGCATGGTTAACCCCTGGACTGAAGAATGTGACAATTATTGCCACAGATAACTCTGGAAATAGTACTACAGCAATTCTCCAAGTCATGGTCAATAATCAAAGACCAGTTGCACTATTTGATAGGCCAGATAGTGGTGACACAATAACACCATACATGTTTGTCAGCCATTCGTGGGATCCAGATGGACAAAATGGCAATATGACCACAATCTGGACTATATCAGAAGATAATACGACCATTACCAATCAGACATCAATCGTCCATTTATTTTCAACACCTGGAACGCATGTGGTGGAATTAGTTGTAATTGATGAGTTAGGTTTGTCCTCACTTCCGAAGGCTTACATTATAGAAATTGAAAATCCACTACCAATACCACAAGTCAGCATCTACGAAGCAAGAGACCCAGCCACTGGAGGCCCAATTGATGCACCTAGTGAGGATGACAGCCAGTTCAATTGGAGGCACACATTCACTGATTCAGGAGATATCTTTGTAGCTCCTGGAACTTGGCTACGTTTCAATTCAAGTGGCAGCAGAGATGGTGATTCACAATTTGTTGGGATGGATGTTCCAATTGATGAAAGCAACCCTAATTGGAATGGCCTAGTTGAGTACACATGGGACTTTGGTGATGGTTCTCCATTAGTCAATACACCCAATGTTTGGCATGCATACACCACTCCAGGATTGTACACAATAACACTGACCCTAAGAGATGGGTTTGGCACAGGAGATGTTAATCAAACTACCAGAAATGTGTATGTTGCAAGTGCACCAGAAATATTGACCACATCTCTATTTGATGAAGCAATTTATTCAGAAGGGGAATACCTCCTTTCAGGTTCAGCCATAGACCATGATGGCTCTTTAGGATTCAGCGCTTGGTACGATGATGATGTGTACTTTGACAGTGATGGTAATGGAATTTTAGATGATGACCACGATACTAGTGAATCTATTGTAGGACAATTAGCATTACAGATTGAATGGGATATTGATGACCGTTTGGATGTTGATGCAGATGGAGACAATACCAACGATTGGGTTGAAGAAAGTAGCCAAGGGTACATAGTAGTAAATTGGTCAGAACCGGGTGAAATTTTCGTTGCACTAAAGGTCTGTAATGGAATCGGAGTTTGTACCGAAAAAGGATACCCACTTCGAATTCGGGACCCATCTGAGCAAGATGATTCTCTTGCTGATTTCAGCCTTGACTCACTACTTCCAAAAGCAGAGAGCAGCGGCTTGATGCTAGGTGCACTACTTGTTGTTCTACTGATTCTAGGATGGTTAGTAATGCGGCAACCAACCGAGATTGAAGCTGATGCCGAGGATAGACAAGATTCCTACGATGTATCTACTGTTGAAACCGAAGGAGGAGTACTCGGTATGGATCACCACGCGCCACCACCCAAACCAAAGCATCTGACCACGCAAGACCGGCGTAGCAAGGAATCGGGTTATGTGCGTCCTGTGACTTCGCGAAGGCGCAGGTGACCAATGCGATGAGTGGCAGACGATCTGAATTGGTGAGGAAAAACCTCTCTTTGATGTTATTCTTGCTGATTACCACTCCAATTGCACTGTCTTTACCAAGTATATTTCCTATCGCAGAAGTTGAAGCAGCATCTAACTGTACTTACGACTCTCAACAAGCTGGGAAATGGCATCAAGAAATCAGTAGTTTCAATCTAACTGGGTCTCAAAAAGACGATGCGTGGTTCGATGATGATGACCGGGGATTTCAAGAAGATACGGAGTCATTCTGGATAGGCCAGATGGGCGACAATATTTACAACAATAGTGAATTAAAAGCGCTACGTACTGATTTTCACGCATCATTTGAGGTGAAAAACGACACAGCATCTGGGTTACGACTCAACCTAACTTCCGGATATCGTTACACATTCTGTGTTGTAACTCATTCTGAAAATTCTAGCAATTATCTTGAGGCACCCATGGTTGACTTCTATCTAATCAAAAAATATGACTGGGATTTCTATCAACAAGATTACCAAATGCGGGTGTGGGAGAATCGAGATTTGCTTGACAAAATACCTCCTGAGTGGAGAGATATATCTGCTTGGATGCCATACAGAGACGTGCATGCTTACGAAGGTGAAAAGGCAACTGATTTCGCAGTAAGCCTAGACCATGACGAAGTTTCTGGTGGCTTCTTTGGGCTTGCTGAGGAAGAAACTCAATGGATGTACCTAATTGTAGATGGATGGGATAATATGCGTGATAGCGATACACCAGCACCACATAGGAATTTTTCTGTTGATATTACGATTATGACAGAAGAACGGTTTACCCTGCCAAATTACACTGTTGCATTATTTTGTGGTGGATTGTTCGTAATGCTAATTGCAACCCCAATAATACTGCATTCAAGATACCAACGAGCAGGTGTTGGACCAGGTAGTGAAGGGGAGCAAGGTGTTGACTTGATGCCAATGCTAGAAACCGAGGCTACCAAGCCCCCGCCTCCGATGAATTGAAACAGCCAAATTTATTGGTCAAATGTGTATTGAGAATTAGTGAAATTATTCACTTGAATGCCCAAGCATTTCCCAAGCAATCATGAGATCACGTACATTTATCAAACCCTTATCGGTAAGTGAAAAGTCGGGCACCTTAGTTGGAAGAGTTGAGTACACAATAGATTGTCCAAGAAGTGGGGCATGAATACGAGGCCAATCGCCACCAATTCCTTGGCCCATAAGAGAATAAGAATTGCTGGAGTTTCGTAGTTTCCAACCAGCCTCAAAAATGCTGAGGGCATCGTCATGATGCCTTGTATGATAGCAAAGTTTGATGATATCTCCGGCGTCACTATTTGCTTCATATTGCTCAACAATTTCTTCTGTTGAAGGGGTTGATTCTAAGTCATGATAGGAAGCAATCACCTTTGCACCAGATTCTTTAGCAGCCGCTACTAACGACGCTCGAACTTTAGGCTCAATACCAATTTCAATGTCAATCCAAGATACACCGCTAACAATTGCCTGTTCAAGTACACCAATTCTTGCTTCTTCATCATCAGGAAATTCCCCACCTTCTGACTTTGATCGGCAAGTGAAAAGGACTGGTTTATCAATTCCTTTTTTTAGCTGATTAATCGCATCATCAACGCTAACATCACTAATTTCTCTAGCAACATATTCAGTTGATGTTTCGTCTACACCACTGACATTATGAACTGTTACATTGACTGGTTCAACATATAATTTATCAAAGCGGACTTCAATCAGGTCGCCACCTTCCGCAGTTGCTTGTTCCGCCTGTTTCAACACCTCTTGAACTGTGTTTCCACCAAGCACAATACATACGAGCGGAAGGGCCATTGTGGCCGCCACTAAAGCCCTCTGTTTAACCATACTGTTTGAGAAATATTTTGAACCCTCGCTTGCGGGCCCTATTTTGGTAGGAAAAATGATTGGAAAATGGGTAAAATTAGAGGGTTTAGAATCGCTACATTTGCCATTTTTCAAAGGTAGGGTTTATGAACCTAATAGCGGCGGCTTTAAAATACACAGGGGGTATCTAAGATACCCCCTGAGAGGCGAGAAGTGATTTCAATGGCAGGCGAATATGATGAAGGCACAATTCAGGTCCTAGAGGGGCTTGAAGCTGTCCGCCAAGTTCCGGGGATGTACCTCGGAGAAACCGATAATGGTGAAGCGTTACACCGCTGTATTTGGGAAGTTGTTGACAACGCAGTTGACGAACACCTGGCCGGCCACAATGATGTTATTGACGTAGTCATCAAAGCGGATGGTTCGGTATCGGTGAAAGATTACGGAAGAGGAATCCCTGTAGGAATTCACCCTGACAAAGGAATTAGCACTGCTGAAGTTGTAATGACTAGTTTGCATGCTGGCGGGAAGTTTGACAATGAAGCCTACAAGGTATCTGGCGGATTACACGGAGTTGGTGTTTCTGCAGTAAACGCGGTTTCTGAATGGCTGTTAATGACAATCCATCGGGATGGAAAAATTTGGCAACAAGAATTCCGTGCAGGAATTCCACAATACGATATCAAAGAAATTGGCGATAGCGATGAAACAGGCACAACCATTCACTTTATGCCGGATTTACAATTCTTCTCAAATGTCACCGACTTTGAATATGATAGAATGGATGAAAGAATCCGTGAAACCTCATTCCTCAATGGTGGATTAGAAATCACCCTGGCTGACGAATTATCAGGGAAAGAAAAAGTTAGCCACAAATACGAGGGAGGGATTGCGGAATTTGTACAGCACCTCGGTGAACGGGCGGCCAGTATCCACCCAGAAGTGATTCGCCTTATTGGTTCTCGAGAAGATAGCGATGGGAAATTGGTTGAAGCCGACATTGCATTGTTATGGTCGGATGCTTACTCTGAAAAAATTCAATGTTACACCAATATCATCCGTAATCGTGATGGCGGGACCCACATGTCTGGGCTCAGAGGGTCACTTACTCGTACAATCAATACCTATGGTAATTCAAGAGAACTTCTCAAAAAAGTTGGAAATCTTTCGGGTGAGGATATTCGTGAGGGTTTGACTGCTGTGATCAGCATCAAACACCCAGGCCCATCTTTTTCTTCACAAGCAAAGGACAAGTTAGTCACTAGCGAAGTACAGGGGATTGTAGAGGCTATAGTGAACGAAAAATTGGGTGAATTTTTGGAAGAAAATCCAACGACTGGCCGAATGATTATTGACAAAGCAATCCTCTCAAGCAAAGCTAGAGAAGCGGCTCGAAAGGCTAGAGACTTAACTCGCCGCAAAGGAGTTTTGGAAGGTGGTGGCTTACCAGGAAAATTAGCCGATTGCCAATCTAGAGACCCTAGCGAGTGTGAGATATTCATTGTCGAAGGAGATTCTGCAGGGGGTTCTGCAAAGACTGGGCGAGATCGCAGAACTCAAGCTATTTTGCCTCTAAGAGGTAAAATTCTCAATGTTGAGAGGCAGCAAAAACATCCTGCTAAAGTATTTCAAAACAATGAGATTCAAACAATGATTAGAGCATTTGGAGCCGGTGTTGGAAATAAAAATCATGATGATGAAGATGATAGAAATGAAGGAAGTGAAAATGAAGAATCAAAAGAACTGGATGAAGGATTCTTCAACCCCGCTAAATTACGTTACAGTCGCCTAATTATCATGACTGACGCCGATGTTGACGGCGCACACATTAGGACTCTGATATTGACCTTCTTCTGGCGTTACATGAAAGATGCTGTGACAAATGGCAATGTTTACATCGCTCAACCACCACTATATCAGGTCATCAGAGGGAGAGAGTCTCGCTACGCTTTCAGCGATGAAGAAAGAGATAATCACATCAAAGATTTGACAGCAGACAAACCCAATGCCAAATTAACTATCCAGAGATACAAAGGTCTTGGAGAAATGAACCCTGACCAACTATGGAGTACCACCATGGACCCTGAAGAGAGAACTCTTCTCCAAGTCTCAGTTGAAGATGCTTTAGAGGCAGACAATATGTTTGAAATATTGATGGGCGAAGATGTGCCTTCAAGAAGGGCATTTATTGAAAAGCACGCAATGGAGGTGACTAACCTTGACATCTGAAGATGAAGTTAGAGAGCCCAACATTGGCCGAGTCATTGAACACCAAATTGGTGAAGAGATGAAAGAGAGTTACATCAATTATGCCATGTCAGTTATTATTGGACGCGCACTTCCTGATGTCCGTGATGGACTAAAACCAGTTCATCGCAGAATTCTGTATGGGATGCATGCTGGCGGTCACACCCATGACAAGACATTTACCAAATCTGCTCGTTCAGTTGGAGAAGTGATGGGTAAGTTCCATCCTCACGGTGACTCATCCATTTACGACACCATGGTTCGTATGGCGCAGGATTTCAGTTTACGATATCCTCTTGTTGATGGTCAAGGGAACTTTGGAAGTATTGACGGAGACCCCCCAGCTGCAATGAGGTATACAGAAAGTCGTCTTGACAGATTAGCAAATAGCCTTCTAGCAGATATTGAAAAGAACACCGTTGACTTCCAACCTAATTTTGATGATTCTGAAAGTGAACCGTCTGTGTTACCAGCAGGTATGCCAAATCTATTGCTTAACGGAAGTGATGGGATTGCAGTCGGGATGGCAACAAAAATCCCACCACATAACCTCAATGAAATGACTGAAGCTATCAAAATGCATATCGGTGTTATTCTTGAAACTGGGCTGAATAGTAAGAACCTAGAAAAACCACCAGAAATAGGTGTTGGAGAATACATGAAACTGATTCAAGGCCCCGACTTTCCTACAGGTGCAACAATCTACGGGATTGATGGCATCAGAGATATGTATGAAACTGGCCACGGTAAATTCCATGTTCGAAGCGATTGCCTCGTAGAAGAAAACGGCGCTGATAAGAGAATTATTGTTAACGCAATTCCATATCAAGTTAAAAAATCAGAAATGCTAGAGAAGATTGCTAAACTCGTAAGTAGTGAGCAAGTCAAAGGTATCCGAGATATTCGTGATGAATCATCCAAAGAAGGTATTCGTGTTGTAATTGAAGTGAAACAAAATGCTGACCCACACGCGGTACTCAATCAACTCTACAAGTCAAGTCGGCTGCAGGAATCATATTCCGCCAATATGATGGGGATAATCAATGGTCAACCAGTTCAACTAACATTGTCAAGAATCTTGCATACCTGGGTGCGCCATAGAGAA
Source organism: Methanobacteriota archaeon (assembly GCA_014384685.1). The sequence goes on along the minus strand of JACNFL010000138.1, from coordinate 3,707 downwards.
GGCGTTATTGAAAGAAGAACTCAGTTTGAATTAGCCAAAGCAGAGGCAAGAATTCATCTCTTGGAAGGTTTGCTTATAGTTGCCCAACATGGTAGGGATATCACAGATATTATTCGAGATTGTGAAGATTATGCTGAAGTTCATAAACGCCTAGCCGATAAATATGGGATGAGTGAAATTCAAACTAAGGCTGTCTACGAGATGCCGCTAGGTCGTTTGACTAAGCAATCTGTTGGTAAACTAGAGAAAGAGCAAGGAGAATTGGCAATTGCTGTGAAGAGGTATAACGAAATCCTTGCAAGTAGAACTGAAATATTGACAATTGTTATGGATGAACTTCAAGATATCACCAACCGACATGGAGACAAACGCAGAACTCACATTGATCCAATGCCTTTGTCAATGGATAGAGAAGATCTTATCGAAGAGAAACCAATTGTGATTTCTCTATCTCAAGAGAATTACTTGCGCCACGCCCCTATTGAGGCTTTCAGATTACAAAACCGTGCAGGAACTGGCCTCAAAGGTGTAACCACAAAAGATGAGGATGTGCCTCAGAGTGTTCACGCATGTTTCTCAAAGGATAGGTTGCTAATCTTTACTGATCAAGGTAGAGTCTACGGATTACGCGCCTGGGAAACTCCTGAAACAAGCAGACAGGCAAAGGGCAGACATGTGAAGAACTTGCTAGAAGGATTCCGTGATGAAGAAAACGTAGTCGCGATATTACCTGTCAACCGTGAAATGTTGGAAAACCACGAGGGGATATATCTCATGTTTGCTACCAAAAATGGTAGAGCAAAACGAACCGCACTATCTGAGTACGCTAAAATCAACCGTAACGGAAAGTACGCAATCAAGTTGGTTGATGACGATGCATTAGTTGCAGTAAGGACGTTTAGAACAGGAGATGAAGTAGTTTTCATCTCAGCTAAAGGAAGGGCGTGTAGATTCTTCGGTGACGAAGCAAGATCCCAGGGTCGTGTTTCCCAAGGTGTCAAGGGAATGAGTTTCAAACATGAAGGCGATAGAGTAGCAGGAATGATTGTAACTAACAATCCTGATACATACATCCTAACTGTAAGCCGCCGTGGAATGGGCAAGAGAACAAAAATGGGCACGGCAAAAAAAATACCTGACCTAGATAGTGAGGGTGTTCAAAAAGTTGACAAGCACGATGAACCAAAGATGAAAACTGACGGTTATCGAAGAACTAAGCGCGGTGCTAAAGGTGTAAAGACGATGCTAATTGATGACGAAGATGAAATTGTCACAGTTAGGCACATACCTGACTTAGATGATCAATTATTCCTACTTGCACAAAGCGGGATGATGATTAGAATCAGAGCCTCTCAAACCAAAGAAACCACCGGTAGAGTGACTCGTGGAACCAGATTAATGGAACTGAGAGAACGTGATAAAGATGGAAAGCGTGGAAATAAATTCGCAGATGAAATCATTGGTGTAGCAAGGTTACCCGCCGAATTACTTGATGATGAATCGAATGAAGTCCTTGATGATGTCATAGGTTCTGAAGAAGAATGATTCCTCATTACATCCGCTCGGCTTAAGACGGATTGGCAGGTCGGCAGGTTCGTTGCGACGTTCGCATAGCCTGGCCATCGCGCCGGATTGCTAATCCGGTGGGTTTACCCGCGGGAGTTCGAATCTCCCACGTCGCGCCATCAACAATCCTTCGGTGATGAGTGGATAAATCGCCGGTATTGTTTGAAGTTAGTCTGCGTTAATTAGTTGAACATATCTTCAAGGTCATCCGCCATATCCTCAGCATCCAACATTTCTTGTCGCCTTTGATGCATTTTCTTATCTCGTTTTATTCGGCGACGAACTCCTCTTGTTTGATTAATGATAACCGGTATCATCACAATGTTAAGCAGAACAATCGCAAACGCCATCATGGCACTTGTTCTAAAGGCTCCAATACCCCAGTAATCTAGCACTTCACCAAACCATTCAACACCATATGGTGGAGGGTCTTCAGGTGGAGGTGGAGGGATTAAATCGCTATTATGGTCCCAAAACTGATTGCCAATATCAACTGTTTCAATATTACCCTGGAGTGGAGAATAATCAATGTTCCCTACATCATCCATTGGCACTAGAATATAATGATAGATATGTTGTTTCTCAATTCCATTACGGAATCTATCCTCTTTCTGATGGAAAGTTCCAACAGTTCCGGGCCCCCCCCACATATCTGTCTCAATTGGTTCAATCCAAGTCAAATCTGAAGGTATCAGATCAACACGGTATAACTGCCAAGTGATATTATCCTCATCGCCGTACTCTGGCCAAGTCCAAGAAATATCTACATGATGTATATTCTGTCCTGAACTATTATTGAAAGATACTACGTGATTCATGTTCTGCACTTCAACAAATGGTGGGGTGGCATCTCCACACTGCCACTCTACCGAATTACCATTCCACCCTACTGCCCCACCATGTGAATAATCAGGCATGCCTTGCCTATCAATCGCCATTACTAGATAAGATACACAAGAGCCATCTGGGAGAGGAGCTGGGTCATTCCAAAAAGTACCGTGTGGCTCAATGTCAGATACTTCAGTCCCAATTACTGACTGGAACTGTGAGTTGTTCTCAAATGGCCAAAAGAATGGAAACGACAATCTTCGATAAACTCGCCATCCACCAAAATATGGATTATCAAGGTCACCCGTTGGCTCCCATTCAACCCTAAGTGTACCTCCAGGGAGTTGCACTGTGGTGAGATTTTCGAGACCAACCGATGCTGGAATCAAATCGCCCGCAATTAAGTATATTCCATTGGTATAATCAGTGTCATAAATATGTAAAGTATCGTTCTCAGTATTGATTTCATACATCGAAGGGAACAATAATTCACTTATTGCTGTTGTAGTCTTAGATTCCATTCTGAAGAGTTGAATTGACTCACGATCCAACTCATCCGGAATCATTCCAGTGAGAGAAATCCATGATTCTGTGAATACTATTCCTGGATCTGTTACCGTGGCTAGTGCCGGTTCAATGTCAAAATCAATTATTCTCAACGTTGAGAGCCCTGCCTCCCTTACCATAGTATAATCAAAACCAGCAGGAGGATATTCCGGTTCATTGAACACATAGTTTACTTGTTCATCTAGAACAGATTCGCCACCTATAACCCAAGGGGCATAAGCCATAGAAATCCGGTTCTGTATTCTTACATTCCTAATTCCCGTCTCCACTTGCCCTTGAGAATCTCTCGTCGTCAGTGTCACTAACCATTCACCCATAGGTAAACTCACATTGATTATTTGACCGTAACCAATGACCTCTTCATAATTCAAACGCCATGTGAAATTCATCGGCATTGCTGAATATTGACTCACTTGACCAATGAATAAAATTGAATCACCACTATCAAATCTTGCACCTTCAGGCGGGTAACTAATTGTTGGATAAGCTGGCCTATGACGGCTACTAACTTCTACCTCATACCAATTATCAGAGGGATTCACATCTAATTCATCAAGTCCTACAGGGAATTCTGCCCGGAGAACTAATTCCCCAATAACTGGCATTGAAAATATACAAGAAGCTGATTCTTGAGGGTTCATCACTACATCAAAAGGATTCGGGCCATCGAGTAAAGTACCATTCATATCTAAAATACTCAGTGTAAATGATGTGTTTACATACATTGAACCATTGTTGCCAACAGT
>JACNFL010000121.1 GCA_014384685.1 Methanobacteriota archaeon | reverse complement strand
ATCCAATCGCAAACATATTCTCTAAGGCTCTCCTCCGGAAAAACATGGATTCGTTGATAGAATGGAATGGCGGAAAGAGTATGACGTGCACCGACAAACAAGGGATGACGATGGACTTGGCGTGGGGTGGAGAAGGTGTTTCTCCTGTCACTGCAACCCTACACTCTTGTGGTGCTTGTAGTCTAATTGATGTGATTGTGGGTTTGAAAAACCGTGAAGTGGAAAGTGCTTCGGTTAGCCTAGACCTAGAACGTTCAGATACAAATCCCAAAGTATTCACTAAAATTCACATGGTTTATCGTGTTAGTGGAAATGACTTACCTGAGAAATTGGTCAATCGTTTGGTACAACAAAGTCATGAAAAATACTGTACGGTTTCGAATATGATTAAACACACCGCTGAAATAACTTGGGAAGCAATAGTAGAGTGATTACTCATCTTGGTCTATGAGACCAATCGTTTTTGCAACCGGAACAAGTAGTGCTGGAACTCTAGCGATTTCTCCAGCCTCTTCGCCCTCAAGCCATACTCCTTCTGCATAAGGCTGACCTAAACCAAGTTGACTCATCCATGAATGGCTTGCAATCCATCTCTCTCTTGAGAGACCTGCCAGCATGGCTGCTTTACCCATTGCTTTGGACACATCATAACTCGCTGGGTCATCTAAGAAAGTAAGAGTCCCCACCCATGCGGCTAATGCTTGATCACCACAACCAAAACCTGCTCTTGTTAGGTCATAGACTACATTTTCCTCAAATTGTGATTCAATTTCCGCTCGGTCTGAATTTGATAACCCAATCATATTCTGCATGGCATCAAGCAGTCTGATACTGTGTAAAGAAAGAGCACCATCACTACACCATGCTAATTCTAACGCATGCCAAAATGGTGTGTTTTCTGCTTTCATGAAGAACGCTCCAACATACTTTGAAGCATCTCTAAGTGCTGTTCAAAAGTAATCCCTAATTCTTCACGCTTACGTGCTAATAATTTTGCTTCAGCGGGATCAAGGATACCATCAATCCAACATGTTGACATTAACATTTCATAAGCAACATTTGGTGGTGTCACTGGTTGTTCTTCTGCTGCTTCTTCGGCGACTTCTTCCTCAGCAACATCTTCCTCAGCAACTGGTGCTTCGGCTTCCTGCTCCTCAACATCATCCTCAACCACCTCACCATCCAAATTAAGAGCGGAATCTGAGGCTAGGAATCCATCGCCATCAACGAGATCTTCTTCCTCTTCATCGTCATCATCCATGAATACCGATAAAGGGTCACTGCTATCGACGGTGTTGTCACCAAATGATGACCCACCACCGCCACTTACGACACCAAGTTCAGCGAATGGGTCGATTTCTCCGCCATCTTCTTGTTCACCTACTAATGCATTCAATTCATCAGACAAAGGGCCAGCAGATGGGAGGGTTTCATTGTCCATTGCTTCACGTACGCGCTCGCGAGAGCGATGTAGTACTGCGTCTCTACGACCACCCCAATCACCTCCATCGCGGTGATTTTCGATGTGCGACATCGCCGCTTCATGGTCTTCAGCATCACATTCAAGGGTCTCTTGAACTTGTGAAATCAAGTCCTCATCTATTCCATCTTCGGACTCAACGCTGAGGATCATTGCAGCGTGGAGTATTTGTTCTGGTGCAAGCATTTGAATCAACCATATCTAACAGCCGGTTACCGACTAATAGCAACTGCTAGGGCGCCTCCTTCAAATGCGTTCCCGTTAATCGTCCACCACCACACTCTCGTATTTTTTTTTGTTTCAGAGAGAAATCCGAATGGATTTTATTCAACGAATTGAGAAAAATCATTGCTGAATGTTCAGATAATTCAAACAGTGATAATCAAAATGTTCAGTTCTGGAAGTAGATAAATTTCGTATCCAACTATACTCAACATCATCACATATTTGCTAACTATTAAGAACCCTCTCGTAAGGCAAAAGAATCCCGCTCGCACAATGTGGACACTACTCAAGTCATGACATAGCCGAGAAATGGGAAATTGGACCGGAGGACAAGATATGCAAACGCCAGCGCGAGAATCTGTCAACGCCGGCGACTCGGAAAGCGGATTGGTTGTTGAACGAAGATTCACCTCACCAAACAAACCTGTTCGAGAACAATTTGAATGGACTGAAGCAGATATTGATTTGAAAGATGCGAAGGGTAATACTGTTCGTAAAATTGAAAATATTGAATTTCCAAAAGGGTTTGATGGAGTCCCTGGCAAAGTTGCAGCTGACAAATATCTACGCAAGGTTGTCCCAGGTATGGACCATCTCATAAAAATCCCTGAAGATGGCGTTCCTGAATGGTTATGGCGTTCAAAACCCGATGAGAAAAAGAAAGCAAAGGCCAAGAATTGGACTGGAAAGGAAACTTCGGGCTGGCAACTTTTCCATCGATTAGCAGGGTGCTGGACATATTGGGGATGGAAGCACGGATACTTTGCTAGCGAAACCGATGCTCGCTCTTATTATGATGAAATGTGCTTCCTATTGGCTAGTCAACGCTCAGCACCTAATAGCCCACAGTGGTTCAATACTGGATTACACTGGGCATATGGAATAGAAGGACCGGCCCAAGGGCACTGGTATGTCGACCCATCAACCGCAGAGGACTGTAAATCGGTAAACGCCTATGAAAGGCCTCAACCTCACGCTTGTTTCATTCAGAGTATTCAAGACAGATTAGTTGGTGAAGGCGGGATTACAGATTTGGTAGCCCGTGAAGCATTGTTATTCAAATTCGGTTCTGGCACAGGTAGTAACTTTAGCAACATCAGAGGAGATGGTGAACCACTTTCTGGTGGCGGGCAATCAAGTGGCCTACTTTCATTCTTGATGATTTTAGATAAGGCCGCTGGAGCAATAAAGTCAGGTGGAACTACTCGCCGTGCCGCAAAAATGGTCACCCTAGATCTTGACCACCCAGATATTCAACAATACGTCAACTGGAAAATGAAGGAAGAAGAGAAAGTTTCAGCCTTGATTGCTGGTGCGGCGGCTCTACAGAAAAATGCAAACAACATAATGAATGCAATCAATAATTTTGATGGAGAGGCAGGTAACAGCACTGAAATTACTGAAAACATTGAGTTAGCAAAGGCGGTCAAGCGAGCAGTCAATGCAAGTATTGCTCAACCACACATCAAGCGAATCATTGACTTAGCAAAGCAAGGCCACACTTCTATGAAGTTTGAGCAGTTTGATGCAGATTGGCAGGGCCAGGGATATCTCACTGTTTCAGGACAAAACAGTAACAATTCAGTTCGAGTGCCTAACCAATTTATGGAAGCGGTTGAAACTGGAAAAGATTGGAATCTTTATTGGCGCACCGAAAAGAGTGCTGCTGAAGAGGACGGTCGCGAAGCTACACCATGCAAGACGATGCCTGCTCAAGAGTTGTGGGATGATGTATCTCACGCCGCATGGTCGTGTGCTGACCCTGGTGTTCAATTTGATACAACAATCAACGATTGGCACACCTGTCCAGAGAGTGGAAGAATCAACGGTTCTAATCCATGTAGTGAATACATGTTTTTGGATAACACCGCGTGTAATTTGGCTAGCATCAATCTGCTACACTTCTACGACAAAGAAAGAGGAGTTTTCAACATTGATGATTATGTTCACACTATTCGACTTTGGACTGCTACTCTCGAAGTATCAGTACTGATGGCACAATTCCCTTCACAACAAATATCCCGGCTCTCTTTTGATACACGGACTCTAGGGCTTGGGTACTGTAACATCGGCTCACTCTTGATGCACATGGGTATCCCTTATGATGACCAACGTGGTTACGCAATTTGTGGTGCACTTACTTCAATCATGACTGGTGAAACATACAAAACATCTGCCGAGATGTCATCCTTCCTTGGCCCATTCAATCTCTATGATGACAATCGTGACTCTATGCTCAGAGTGATGCGTAATCATCGCCGCGCAGCCTACGACGTTGCGCCAGAAGAATATGAAAATCTATCAGTTAACCCAATGGGAATTGATGCTAAACAATGCCCCAACGATTTGTTGGATGCTGCTAGGTCTGCATGGGACCAAGCGGTAATGATGGGGGAGGAACACGGTTACAGAAACGCCCAAACAACGGTGATTGCACCAACTGGCACAATTGGATTAGTTATGGGCGCAGATACCACTGGTGTTGAGCCAATGTTTTCTATTGTTCAATACAAAACACTTGCAGGTGGTGGTACGCTCAGAATCCCTGCAACTGGCCTTCAGTCTGGTCTTTCCAATTTGGGTTACAAAAAACGGGAAATTGATGATATCATCAATTATGTCATGGGAACAGGTACATTTTCTGGATGTCCAACCATCAACACGGCTTCACTAGTTGAGAAAGGTTTCACAGAAGAAGAATTCGCTAAAATGGATGACTCATTCAAAGATGTGTTTGATGTGAGAAGTTTAGCATCACCAAATGTATTGAGTGAAGATTTCTGTAAGGAATCGCTTGGTCTAACTGAAGAGCAGTTGGCTGATCCATTTGTCGACGTTCTTGGTTTACTTGGATATTCTAATGCAGACATCTCGGCTGCAAATGATTACTTGTTTGGAAAGGCAACTATTGAAGGGGCTCCATACCTCAAAGATGAGCATTTGCCGGTATTTGACTGTGCTCAACCTTGTGGAGCTTATGGAGAACGATTTATTCGCTGGGAAGCTCATGTTGACATGATGGCTGCTGCCCAACCATTCATCTCAGGCGCAATTTCAAAGACAATCAATATGCCACCAGATGTTACTATTGATGATGTCCAAGAGGCATACATGCGAAGTTGGAAAACAGGTAACAAAGCGTGCGCACTCTACCGAGATGGAAGTAAGTTGTCTCAACCTTTGATGTCCTCTTTGATACCACCTTCAATGGGAATTGAAGAAGAAGAAGAGGATGAAGAGGAAGTTTCTGTTGTCATTAAGAAGGTTGCAGAGAGACTACCTATGCCGGCACCACAGGCTAAGATGGTAGCGGAAACCATCACACAAGGATACGTTGCAACTCGCCGAGCACTACCAGATAGTCGTGGCTCGTACACTATGAAAGCAAGAGTCGGTGGACATACTGTTTACTTGACATCAAGCACTTATGAAGATGGGAAAGTTGGTGAAATCATGATTACTACTTCTAAGGAAGGGGCTGCCTGGCGCTCAATGCTCAATCAGTTTGCAATCGCTGTTTCAATCGGATTACAATATGGTGTTCCACTGGACGCTTTTGTCAAATCATTTACCTACCAAAAATTCGAACCCAGTGGAATGGTCCAGGGTGGAAGTAACCGAGTTAAGAGGGCAACAAGCATAGTTGACTACCTATTCCGTGAATTGGGTATACAATATCTTGGTCGAGATGACTTGGCACAAGTATCTGAAGAAGATTTGGATGCAATGTCTATCAGTAGACCAGAATCAACTCCGGATGGAATTGTCAGGCATGAAGGTGAGAAGCGAGATATCCAACTTACCCTAGATGTTGAATCAGAAGATCAAATGAAGATGAGAGTTGCCAAAGAACGAGGATTCACAGGTGATATTTGTGCCACATGTGGTGGCAGTAGAATGCAACGCAGTGGAACTTGTCTCAAGTGTGCTGAATGTGGCTCAACTACTGGATGTTCGTGAAGAACATTGCCTGCGCTTATTATTCGGGAATTTGAGGCACAAGGACTCTTGCAGGGTGGCAATTAATCCAACGTAGTGTTAACTCACGAAGTTGGTTTGATTTGAATGAATGCTGGCGATGAAGTCCATGACCTGTCGCCTTGCTAAAGATTCCATCATCAAGACCAGCACTAATTGCCATTCTCGTAATTGCTATCTTAGCCGCCCTGACAACATTTGCAGCGTATAGCCGACTTGCTTCATCTTCAAATTTAATTCCTAAATTACGTGCTAAATCTCCTTGAGTAACACCATCTTCTTCTTGAACAATCATTCCTATAATGATGAATTGGTCACGTACATGACGATCCCATCTCCTAAAATCTCCAGAATGTTCATCTGAACCGGCTGCAAATTTATCTGAAAGTGTTTCAAGCCAGGATTTGTTAGTTCCTTTGAAACGATTAATGTTGAATGTCTCGCATAATGTTAAGTCTAATTTTTCCGTGGATTGAAATTCAAGAAGTCCTTCAAATCGTTCACTCTTCCATTCATCAAGAAGCCAATATTCTAACCTTCGACTTGCTTTTGGATCATGACCTGTGGCTCTATTAACGCCTTGGCGAAGTAAATCGGGCGCGACCTGACGAAATGAGTCAGGGTCCTCCTTAGCCCAAATTGAGAATGCTTCTGTGAGCCTTTGGATTCTCTTTTTTTCTAGCGAATCCTGTTTTGATATCTGCTCACTATTAGTCATGCAATCACCATTAAGGGTATATTATGATATTACCCGGCACTATTTGAAAGATAGTGTGTAATGCACATGAATGCTTCATGTTAGTTCTAATCCGGTATTAAGCCATTTCTTTGCGCCATTTCCACAAAATCTCTATTTCTGACTCAATATCAAAAGACTCACCGACTGTTCCTGCCCGTTCAAGTCTTGATTTGATAACTTCGATGAATTCTTCGTCAACAGGTTCACCAACTATTCGTTCAGCAAATTGAGCAATGCTGATGCCCGCTCCAGTGGCAATCGCATGCTCTACGCGGCGTTTCTCCTCATCATCTTCAGGGGGCCTTACGAAACGACTCAAGCGTTCACCTCCGAAGTCCAGGGTGAAATTCCCATCTCAACGTGTTGGGTTGGTTCGTCACTCCAATGGATTAGAGGTCCGCTATCCGCAAGTGGTTCAGCAGCAGGTTGTTCACCCCATACTGACACTTTCATCTGATTACGACCAAGAACTATGGCCTTGCGGATAATTCTAGCCGCACTTGCTACAGCCAATGTTTGGCGGTCAGTCAAACTCCAGTATGAGTCACCTCTTGGATGGGTGTGTGTCCATATTTGGAATGGGATTATCGCGCCTTTGGGTGGATTTAGTCCCACTCGTGAAATAGTCCCCCAATCAATGTAACAATTACCTACAGCATCAATCAACATGCTGACTTCCATACCAACTGTTTCACTGATAGAATAGAACCGTGGCCATAAATTATTGATACCCAAATAGGCCATCGTTTCTCTTACCTCGTCGCACCATACATCACCTCTCTCAAGAGCTGCATTCACGGCGTCAAGTGGATGTAATACCGGTGTTACCGGTGGCTTTGCCTCTGACATTACTCATCACCTCCAGCAATCAGTTCAGGAACTTCTGGAAATTCTAACTCTCCGAACGTTAGAGAATACATGCGAGCAGGTGTTGGGCGGAAAGGCATGCCACTAAGTTCGCGAAGATTCTGAACCAACCATTGAGCACCATGAGCTGCAGCAAGTGCATAGCCCATCTGTACATTTCCAGCCTTGATTGAACCAGGTATCTGACAAGAAGCAGGGGCTTGGTCAAGAGGAGTCATAGCCTCAACTAGGTTGGAATCACTCTGATGGTCAAGAGCAATCATTCCGTCTCCACCACATCTCAAATCTAGCCAACGCTCCGATTTGTTGTGAACAAGTGCTCTCGCTGCTGGTCTGTCAACAGCAACCACTACTACATCATAACCATCAAGTTGTGACACTCTCTGTAATTTCTCACCAATCGGTTTCAGCGTCAATGCAGAGGATAGGAATGGCGCTAATCGCTCTGCAGATGAGTTGACTTTGAGGCGACCAACCATCCTTGGGTCGTGTCTTTGGTGTGCAAGATTGCCGACCTCAACTCTATCATCATCCATTAAGTGGATTTGAACCCCACCCATTCTTCTCGCTATGTCTCCTGCAGTTAATGCGGGAATAAGCAATTCAAGCAGTTGGCTCCCAATGCCTCCTGCGCCTATAACTAGTACTCTAATCATGATATCATCTCTCCACTATTCTTTTCAATTTCTTGACAATATATTAACGATGTAAACAAAATCATGATTAGGAGGTGAATTAGGGTAATCTATGAAAGGGAAATTGACTCTCGGAGATGTATGCCTGATTCGGCACTTCAGACATTTGAAGAAATCGGCCGAATCCCAGCCAGAGTCCTTGGTTACTTGTTATCAGATAATGATGAGGAATTAGTTGATAGCGACACCCCGTTCAATGAAAGACTGCGGTTAATTAAACGAGAAGAGAAATTGATTTGCATACGCGCTGGAATATATGGCGTTCTATGCGGAATTGGTATTGTATGGATAACATATCTAGCTAGATCTTTGGAGCCAAATAACCTAACTGCAGACCTAAAAGCCACAGCACTCTACTTCACTATTACCATCGGTTCGGGAATAATTCTTACCATGATTGAATTGGTTTTCATATATGCTGATACGATTCAAACCGCTAGAAAAATAGCTCTTATTTCTGGGCTTCGCCCAGCTATCATCGATGAAGATGATATCACCGATGAACTGATTCTTTCCCTAATGTATGCAGGTCTTAAAGCACCAAATTCACATTCCCCTTTGTACGGAATTAACCCTCGGGAGCACGTGAATAAAATAATTTTAATTTTTAGTATGGCAGCACATAAATCAAAGGTTGCAATCTCTAGAATTATACTCAAATCACTTTATCGACGCCTTCTCGTGAGATTGGGTGGGAGAACTGCATCACGTGCGGTAATTGAAACGGCGTCAATTCCTGTATTCGCTTTATGGAATTTTATTGCAGTCAGAAGAGTCATGAAAGAAATTAGAATTCGTACAACTTTTCCTCTTTTAGTTGATGATTTGGAAAATGATTTGCTTCCAAACGGTTTTGATAATTTGACAGAAATGCAACAAAAAGCCACCCTTCTTGCGATTAAATCGCAAGTAACTGGTGTGGCTGATTTTCATCCGAACATCAAATTATTTGTTGAAAGAATGTTTGCTGGTAGTTATCATGGAAATGAAGATGTTTTTGAAAACATCAATGGCAGTTTCGGAGAGATTGTTGCCACAATGAATGAAGATGAACGAAGAATTCCTCTTCGGATTTTTGGTGCTGTCTGTGGTATGGATGGCAGATTAAAGCGAAGAGTGCGCTCAGAGTCAAGACGCTTATCCATTCTTTGTTCAGAATATGATAAACATTCACTCAAAAAATGGAGAGAACACTTCATGCATGGAGCACCAATCCCTGCATGAGTTACAATTACAGGCATTATTAACAAAAAAACTGACAAAAATAAAAACACCGGGTTATAAAAAGAAACTGCGGTAGCCTCAACCACAGGGGTGTATGCCGATGACGTCACTTTTTTCTACAGTCAACAGTTTCCTTGAAGAAGATGGTTGGAATTTTGAGTCATTCAAAAATGACGGAGTGTTACGCGCCTTATTCTCAAGTGAGAAACAAGAATGGGAGTTACTAACCCTCGTGCGTGAGGAGTTGGACCAGATCATTTTCTATTCTCATGTGACCGAGTCAACAACCCCAAAACACCGCCGTAATGAAATGTGCCTATTACTGAATAATCTAAACAATCGAACGGTTTATGGCGCTTTTGAAATGGATATTGATGAAGGTGAAGTGATGTTTAGAACCGCTCTTGACCTTGTTGAAGTCTCGCCTTCATTCGAATTAATTCGTAATTCACTTTACACCAATCTTGGTACAATGGAACGCTATCATGGCGCCCTAGTTGCCTTGATGAAAGATGATAATGTGAGTGCTGAAGTTGCTGCAGCGATTGCTGCTGGCGACGAATCTGAATGATTCTTTTATGGGTCAGAATGATGTGTGATAGGTATTCTCACCAATTCATGGCACCGCCAAGTGTTCACTCAAGTGGCCCCGGTGCCAATCTTTCTGCTGCTTATTTTGAGGCGCGTTATCAAATTCTAAGAGAACCGTTGGGATTCCCACCAAGTGCCGCAAAACTCCCCGATGATGATGAGGCCATTCACGCCTGGATTGAAATGGACCGAGTTGAACCAGAAGAAGATATGATGTTCGTTGCAGTTGGTAGAATCCATTTAATTCCTGCAGATTCAACTGGTGCTTGTGCCGACACAGTCGATGAAAACGCAGCCCATTGCCCTGATTTCCCACCATTAGGATCTCATGGGTTCAGTGATGTGTCTGGTAACGATTTCCCTACCCCTGAATCACTGCGCCCAGCAGTGCAGATTCGACAGATGGGGACCCTTGAAAACCATCAGCGAAAAGGATACGCGGCAACAGTCCTTAGCAATCTTGAGGGTGAAGCAGTTACGCAGTGGGGTAAATGCACAGGATTCCTACAAGCAAGAATGCATGCAATCCCATTTTATGAATCCCAAAAGTGGACTTGTTTTGGTGACGAATACATGGTTGAAGGAATTGGATTACACCGTTCGATGTGGAAACCTCTGAATGCATCACTAAGCCCCGATTCTTTAGTTCAAAATAGAACAGAAGGTGAGGGATGAATGGAACAAGAAGGCACCGGTGAATGGTTGCTGAGATTGTTGGGAAAAGAAGCCGATTTACGGCCACCCAAATCTAGTGCAGAAAAAGAGGAAGAATATCTGAAAAAGTGTGCTCATGTCACTTTATTTGGTGAACTTCGCCCTGCCGCACACTGTGAATTACGACGTTGTGGGGGGGCGTTGGAATTGTGTACTGTAATCGTTGATCCAGAAAAGCGTGGAATTGGGCTTTCTCACGAGTTAGTGAGGCTCTCTTTAGAACGAGCAGCACAAGATCCCATCGTATCAGGGCAAGCACTTGGTGACCATTCTCCTCCGCTGATTTTTTCTTTTACTCGGTCAGCAGCACTTGCAACGAGTTTGACAAAAGGCGGATTTAGAATTCAGCCAGCACGACGGAGACTTTGTCGGCTGTTTTTGTGGCGTAGTGCTTCTGCTAACCTTCCAATATTTGTACAACTTGGTTTGGCTAAGGAAAGATTAGGGAGAACCATCAAAATGTTGTTCAAAGACCGACGAAAAGCAAAGCAACAAGTGGGTAATGTGGGTGAATACCATCTTTTCACAAGAATTGCTGGCGATTTACCTGAACGTGAAGAACCTATGACAACGGATGGAATTGTTGCTTTGGGAATGAATGTGGTTCGAGTAACTGATGAAGACTTGGTTGATGGAGATGAATTAAACCAACAAAAATCCCAAATTTCTGACCAAAAAGTTCACGCGTGGGATGAAGGCGAGTGAACATCAATCACGATTACAACAAACAGATTTGGAGCGCCGGAGGGGATTTGAACCCCTGTAAAATGGATTTGCAGTCCATCGCGTAACCAGGCTTTGCTACCGACGCTTCGTATTGTCGCCGAAAAAGGGATACTATTTCAACACGAGCAAGGAATTGCTTTGCGAGTTACATTGATTAATTGTGGCGGCAAGTTCTTTCAAGACCGCTTGCTCGCTAAAGCACCCCCTGCCACACTAGTCAGGTTTGAGGAGATGATTGAATGGTTGACATCGCTGAGCGTTTCGTCGATTTACCTGCTGGAATCAAACCGTTTTTGTCCGCTCCTCCTCCTGATGTAATCCGCTGGACAGTAGGTGAACCGGCATTTGATACACCTCAACCAATTGTAGAGGCCGCCATTAAATCTCTCAATGAAGGAAATACAAAATACACTCGCTCAGAAGGTTCTCTAGAACTATGTGAATGCTCAGCAGAACGCCTTCGTGAGCGCTACGGTATCCCCGCAACAACAGAAAGCGTCATCATTACCCCTGGAGCAAAGCAAGCACTGCTCTACACATTCATGGTTTGTTGTGAGCCGGGCGATGAAGTCATTCTACTAGCACCTGCATGGCCATCATATGATATTCAATGCAGAATGTTACAACTAAAGCCAATCCATGTCCCTGTCAACAAAGAAAATTTCCACCCTGACTTAGATGAAATCGAAGCAGCTATTACTGACAAAACCA
>JACNFL010000117.1 GCA_014384685.1 Methanobacteriota archaeon | reverse complement strand
CCCTCCCTTTTCTCCTGCTACAAGAACTTCTTCGCACGCGATTCCTTCAGGATAAAGAAGTGCTTCTTCAACAATAAACACTCTTCGTAATGTGATTGTGAATATTGTTCCGAGTATACCACCTAGGATTGCTACAATGAATGTAGTCAATGTATCCATTTCTTTACCCATTACAAGTAGTGCAGGCATTGTGAATATTACTCCTGCCGCCAAACTCTCACCAGCAGATGTCATGGTTTGAACAACATTGTTTTCTAGAATACTTACATCTTTGAAACGGAACATGCGCAGAAGTAGCATGGACATAACTGCAGCTGGGATAGAGGCTGAAACGGTCATACCAATGTAGAGGCCTAGATATGTATTTGCGGCCGTCATTAATGCACCTAATACTAGCCCAAGGAGAATTGCCCTGATGGTCAATTCGGGTAGAGTTTCTGACGCAGGTACATACGGCTGGAACTCACCCATGCTCTTCGCAGGGGGATTAGTTAGTCAATGCTACGGATGAAACTGTTATGTTTTGGGTTTGGAATTTGACCCGCGTCTACAAATAGGACTCCGAATGTGCTCCCGATGGGCGAGCGGATGCCATCTCTAGATTCAAGAAGAAAATCAGATAGTGACTCAGCAGAGCCACTTTGGCATTCTATCCCATTGGATGATGTATTTTCAAATTTGAATACTACAGTGGATGGTCTATCCACAGAAGAAGTAATCAGGCGTCGGGAAACTTATGGTGAAAATAAATTAGAAGGAAAAAAACCGCGCCATCCTTTCTTCAAAATGTTAGATCACTTTAGAGATCCTATGGTGTATTTGTTGTTATTCGCAGCAATAATTGCATTTATTGCCGATAGAGAAGACCTCGGCACTCCAATTTTTATCTGTATTGCTTTAACTTTAAACGCGGTTTTATCATATATTCAAGAGGGAAAAGCAGAGAGAGCAATGGATTCTCTAAAGAAATTACTTGTTTGTCATTGTATTGTGTTACGCGATGGTATGGAGCACCGTTTATCGATAGAGGAAGTTGTCCCAGGGGATATCGTTTGGTTAGAAGATGGCCTCAATGTACCAGCTGATATTAGATTACTCGAAGTTCACCAACTATCAATAAATGAATCATCATTAACCGGTGAGTCAAATGTTGTATACAAAGAAATAGAACCTTCTGAAGATGATTCCATACTTCAAGAAATGACAAATATGGCATTCATGGGTACAGTGGTTTCTTCTGGTCGTGGATTAGGAGTTGTAATTAAAACAGGCATGGGGACTAGAGTTGGAGATATTGCAACCGGTTTAAGTGAAGTTGAAACTCCAAAAACACCTCTTGAAATTAAATTAGGCTCATTAGGTAGATATCTTGCAATGATTGCAATTATTTCGGCAATTGTAATAGTTGGGTCCACTATTAGTTTAGCTATATTGAATGGCGTTACAGGCACAGAATTGAATGAAATAATCGCTGATCAATTCATAATTGCAGTTGTCATATTTGTGGCAATTGTACCAGAGGGATTGCCAATTATTTTGGTAATAACATTGGCAATAGGTATGCAAAATATGTCTGCACGGAATGCAATTGTATCTAGAATGAAGGTTGTTGAAACATTGGGTTCAGCAACTATAATTTGCACAGATAAAACAGGCACATTGACGCGTAACGAAATGTCCGTTCGCTCATTTTTCTGTGGAGATGAACTCTACTCTGTTTCTGGCTCTGGTTTTGACCCTACTTATGGCAAATTAAGAATAGACAAGAAAGATATCAATGAACAAGATTTTGCTGAATTAAAGGTTCAAAAGGGATTCAAATTAGCAATGGCCTGTTCTTTACTTTGCCAAAATAGCAATGTTAGGAAAATTGACAATGAATGGAGAGGTATTGGTAATCCAACAGATATAGCCTCAGCAGTATTTGGTTGGAAGATGATGGAGTCTGTGGATTCTTTCCGGAGAAATCACCCCCGATTCAGAGAATATACATTTGATAGAGAGAGAAAAAGAATGACTACGATTCATGAGTATGAGGGTGAAAGGTGGGTATTTTCTAAGGGTGCTATTGGACCTTATCTGTCAAGAATTAGCCATGTTGTTGAAAATGGGCGTGTAATCCCCATTGGCGATAATCATAGAAATAGAATTGGTGATGTTAATCTACAAATGGCGACCCAAGCCCTTAGGGTAATTGCATTAACTGCTCGCCCATTAAGTGGCGAAGAAGATATGGAAGATGTTGACTCTGTTGAATCGGGTTTGATATTCTTAGGATTAATTGGAATCATGGATCCTCCCCGTAAAGAAGTAGCCAACGCAATTTCAATGTGTGATGCTGCTGGAGTCAGGGTAATGATGATCACCGGCGATCAGCAAATGACGGCGATGGCTATTGGTGATGAGATAGGAATTATCAAAGATGATTCTGAATTCCTTACTGATAAACAGTTACAGAATTTATCTGACGATGAATTAGATTTAAAGCTTGAAAAAGTTGTTATGTTTTCTCGAGTTACACCAGATCAAAAATTAAGGATTGTAACTAGGCTACAATCTATCGGCCATGTTGTTGCAATGACAGGAGATGGTGACAATGACGCACCCGCCTTGTCTCGCGCGAATATAGGAATAGCAATGGGGATTGCTGGAACAGATGTTGCCAGGGATGCAGCAGATATGGTATTGAAAGATGATGATTTTTCTTCAATTGTAGGTTCTATTGAAGAAGGACGGAAAATTTACCTAAACATTAGAAATTTCGTTAGGTATCAAATTTCAACAAATGTAGCCGCGGTCTTACTAATTATTACTGCCACTTTGATTTTAGGTTGGGAATTACCAATGACTGCAACTCAGTTGCTTGTCATCAATATTCTAATGGATGGACCACCTGCTCTAGCTTTAGGTATTGAGAAACGGCATGGTGATGTGATGAATGAACCCCCGCGGGCCTTATCTGAGCCTTTACCTAATGTCATGGACAAACGAGTAATTGGCTTCCTTGGTGTAGTAATGGTATTAGGTACTCTAGCAATTTTCTCACTTGCGGGTGGAGGGCTAATTTCAGGAGACGCGTGCCACGGGGTTGATATGGAAACGTCACCAGAATTTTTCTTAGAGAATGGAGAATGTAATTTAGAGACGTGGGATAATAATGCTCAATCTAAGTTTGAATACGCTCGCACAATGGCTTTTGCAACATTTATTATGTTTCAACTATTCAATGTAGTAAATAGTAGAAGTATTGACAAGTCTGCATTTGAACTGGGAATATTCCAGAATATGTTCATTAGTGCATCTTTCGCTATTAGCCTTGTTTTACTTGTTTCTATTGTTCAAGGTTCACTTACTTTAGTGCCAATCATTGGCATTACAGTTGGTAGTTTCTTATCAACAATTCCGTTAGAATTGACTGATTGGATGGTGGTTTTCTTAATTGCTTCTTCAGTATTTTGGATAGAAGAATTTAGGAAATTTATATTGAAATTTAAGCGCGCTAAAAATTGAACATAGTGGCTGATAGCCATTAAAGCAGGTGACTTGTGCGGTCAACTGAGAGAAATGCATCTAGAGTCACCTTTCCAATGGCGGGGTACCGTAGAAACCTCCTCAAATGATCCAGTGATTGATGGCTCTTCTGCTCCTATCTTAGAATTACCAGAATCAATGAGTAATGAGATTAGAATGATTCTAAATAAAGTGCTTTCAGGTCAAAGAATTTCTTGTCAAGAGGGGGTAATTCTACACGATAAGTGCGATCTTCCGACTCTCTCTAATGTTGCTAATTCATTGAAACAGAAAAGGTATGGCAACTTTGTTTTCTATAATAGAAATTTACATGTTAACCAAACAAATGTTTGTGTATTGGCGTGCAAATTTTGTGCTTTTAGAAGAGGAATAAAAGCCGCTGATGCTTATTCATTATCAGTTCAAGAATACCTAGATAGAATCGCGCCTTTATCAGAAATCATTACTGAAGTGCATACAGTAGGTGGATTACACCCTGAATGGGATATTGAATATTATGAAGGGCTATTTTCAGCATTCAAAAATCAGTATCCAAATATTAGCCTTAAGGCTTTGACTGCAGTAGAAATAAAACATCTGGCTGAGATTTCAAACCTATCAATATCAGAGACAATCTCTAGACTAAATAAGGCCGGATTGAATTCCATACCAGGGGGCGGAGCTGAAATTCTTGTAGATGAAATTAGAGATATAATTTGCAAAGGAAAAGAATCCTCTGAAGAGTATCTAGAAATCCATAAAACTGCTCATCAACTCAAAATCCCCACAAATTGTACTATGTTGTTTGGAACAGTTGAAACGACACTACACAGAATGATTCACCTTGATAAATTACGAACATTACAAGATGAAACGAGGGGTTTCCAATGTTTTGTCCCTTACCCATATTTGCCGGATTCTTCAAGATTGCCCGAAGCACAATTAGCTACCTCAAATGAAATCTTGAGAATGATATCAATATCTAGAATTATGTTAGATAACATACCTCACATCAAGGCCTATCGAATGAACATCGGAGACCATATTTCTGCGCTTGCTTTACTAAGCGGGGCTGATGATATTGACGGAACCGTTAGCCATGAAGAAATCATGCATCTCGCAGGCTCAAATACACCACTTGATAACCTAGATATTGACTTAGCAACACTGATTGAGTCTATCGGCGGTATAGCAGTCGAAAGAAACACTGATTATACACAATTTAGAAATTTCCGTAGGCAAAATCCACCAGATAATAATGGATTGCCAATGGTATCTATTTAGAGAGGGGGTTTCGTAGTGGTTAATTGGTCTGATATTATCGGACGTGTATCTTTTGTAAATTGTGATCCATTATTTCATAATTTATCCGAACAATGGTCTATTCTACCTGCCCCACCTGCTTGGTTAACGGGTCATTTACTTCGAAGAGATTGTCTTGTTGCACCTATTCCTGCTGCAGATTACGCTGTAAATTCATCTGAGTTAATATTACTCCCAGACATAGGCATTGCATCCGTAGGAGCTGTTGGAAGTGTGTTGTTATTCAGTAAAAGAGAATTAACAAAAATTAGGGATATAGCATTACCAACTGATTCATCAACATCTAAAAAATTAGTATTATATCTGTTGTCTCAATTGGATTTAGACCCTAAAACAGTTGATATGGGTCCAGACTTAGATGAAATGCTATCTAAATGTGATGCAGCATTATTGATTGGAGACAGAGCCCTTGACGAAGCACAGAGAAATCCAGAGTTAGTAAAAATGGATCTTGGTGAAGAGTGGTTCAAACAAACTGGTTTACCAATGGTCTTTGGAGTATTTGCAGCACCTGTATCAGCACCCGTGAATAAATTAAAACAAGCCCATCATGATTTGTTGGAAAATGCAAAAAAATTCAGAGACGAACAGCAAATAAAAGACGATGTGATTCGGGATACGGTAATTAGAAGTGGTTTTTCAAAAGATAGAATAAACGGCTATTTCAATGAAGTCACGAATATCCTTACCGATGATTCAGTTCGCGGATTGGAATTATTCCTAACAAAAGTATGTGGTTTAGAAACAGATATTCAATGGTTAGAGATTTAATTTGATTTACGACGTTTTACTTTTCTTCTTTTCTTCTTTGGCTTCTCTGTGCCATCTTCTGAACTTTTCTTGGGTTTGCGTGGTTTAGATTTATTGGACTTTTTAATCATAGAAAGCGCCGCATCCATCTCAGAATCTTTTTCTTCGTCATTTGTTTCACTTTCACTTGCCTCGTGCTCAGAAGCAACTTCTTGAGCGATTTCTAGAATTGCACTTTCTGCATTGTGGGATTCTTGCGCTTCTCCATATGGGTCTGTTGAATCAGGGTCTTCCTTGTCCCAATATGCACCATGTTCGGAATAATCCCATTCTTCCCCCTCGGGGGGCTTCGCCAGTTTGAGTAACTGAGCCTGGCACCTTTTTCACCCGTCTAATTGCCGGTTCTTTTGTTGGACGCTTTGCAGGTTGTTCTCTACTTCTAGTTACTTCTTGTGGCCGTTGCATTGGTTGTGCCCGTCCAGTTGAAGAAACAATCTCTGGCGTCTGGCCTCTATTAGAGACCCTTCTTCTAGATGTAACTTCAATAAAATCGTCTTCATCTTCCTCTAATTCAAATAATAACTTGTTTCTTCTTCGTATTCCTATAATAATTACTAATGATGAAACAACAATTACACTTAATGGAATTAAAAAATTATTCTCTAGCCATGACAACGTGATGTCGACAAAGGTTGGGTCTGGATCTGGTGGGGCCTGTACAATTATAGACAATTGAGGACTGTTTACATGAATAGGTGTTTGATAGTAAACAGTATTCCCCTCGTGAGTTAATGTTAATGTAAACGGGGATATTGGTATATTTTGAACAACAGTATGCATTGGGGGAGATACTGATGGGTCAAAGGTCATGTTGAATGGTCTATCTACATTGTTTGCCAATGTTATTTCAATAAACCAACGAAGTTCAATGCGCGTTCGAGAATCGTGTTTTTCGGTATCAATCAAACCCAATTTAGCATCACAGAGAACAGTTGTATCAATTATTGCAGAATTATCAAATTTTACTGCCTCGTTCCAATCTAAACTAATTTGGTTAGCATTTGTCCCACTACAGAACATTCTTTCCATTTTTATTGCTTCACCTTGACTTACATATCCATCAGATGATACAGCTGATGAGGCTAATTCCCTTATTGGCGCACTAATACTGGAGTTCATTTGATATTTATCTTGAATGATAATTTTGTTTTTATTAATGGTTATTGACACTTGCCTAATTAAATCTGGATGAGGGTGAGTGTGACAATCACTACCTTCATCACATGAATATTCAAAATCATCACCTAATCCATCGCCATCATCATCGCCATCGTAGATATCCGGTGTACCATCGCCGTCTAAATCTGTACCTGGTAATCCAGAGTATGGTTCCCAAGCATCCTCTCTAAATGCGGTAAGAATACCTGTATTTGTAGTAACCATAAATTCTGAGATAGTAGGGGATTTTGCGAATTTTGTGACTTGATGTCCCAATTCAAATGTTTTTATTGTTGAATAATCTGTAGTATCAAAAATACTGAGTAGTTCTGTTGAAGATTCAATCAATAACCATAATTCTTCACCATTTTCAGCCCACTCTAATTGAAACGCAGTGCCAACTAAATTTAGAGTAGTAATGAACTCACCCTCTGGAACAGAACGAACCTGGAGGAGAGAATTAGTAATCCAAGCTAACTGGGTTCCATCGGGAGATATTGAACAATCTGTAATACTGAAACCTACCTGCCAAGAAACATCAACGAGCGTAGATGTTCGATTCCAAAGGAAGACGTTTCCATCTTCCCCACCGGTAACTAATTGCTGACCATTCGGTGAATGATCCAAACAAGTGACATCAGTAGTATGTTGCCCATCAAAAGTAGATATTGCATTAGTTGAATCGTTGATATAATACTCTGAAACCCCATTATTTTCATTAGCGGAAGCGAATATTGGGGTATTGGGTAGGATGGAAATATCACTTACTTCTTTCCCATCCTCATTAACCCCTATTCTTTCCCAAGTTGAAGTATCATAGATAGCCATAGCCAAAGTACTCATGAATGGGCTTTCCAGCCCAACGAGCAGTGAAGAATCATCATCAGAAAACGCAAGAGACAGTATCTTATTTCCAATACTAATATCTTTGATAAAAGTTCGATACTGAGTGTTGATGATCACAACATTTGAATTAAAGGCTGCTGCAATTAAACTTCCATCCGATGAATATGTTATTTCAGAAGAGCCAGATAAGGAATATGGGTTTTGAAGACTGCCACTAAAAGGATAATTTTCTTCAGTACCGGCATTAACTTCTGGGATAAGTGGGATAGAAGAAAACAATAAAGCGAGGCAGAGGGAAATCCCAACGAAAGCGCCCGAGTTTTCGCTCATCAGTACTGCGAATAGGGATTCAGCAAAAGTATTATCCTATTAAATGTGTAATTTTCACTCATATTCCATTGAGTCGTTTTTTGTCCATTCCAGCAAATCAAGCGCGACTTCACAAGATTCTGAACCTAGTTTTGCTAGGTGGTGCAGGATCAATAGAGTCATACTGTTTTTTCTTCTTTCGACATAATTAAGCACCAATGAATTCTATTGATTTCGGGTCAAAATCTTTGTTAATCATCCCTATATCTTTTCCTTCTGTTAGGAATTTTACGATACTTTCCCTTCCATCATCACCAAAATCAATAGTTCGGGAATTGACATACATTTGTACAAATTTTGAATTAGTTTCTTCATCTATTCCTCTACCCCATTGCCTTGCAAATTCTAATGCTTCATCTGGGTTTAATATTGCTACCTCAATACTTTGTTTAACCCAATCAGTAATTTGTTCACACAATTGAGGACCTAGATCCTTTCTGACTACGTTACCACCTAAAGGCAGAGGAAGACCATTTGTCTTTTCATTCCACCATACACCTAAATCTAAGATGAGATTCATACCATGAGATTTCCAAGTTAACTGTCCTTCATGAATAATGACACCACTAGCAAATTCCCCGTTTTGGATACGTGGCATAATTTCGTCAAAGGGCACAATTACAGTCTCAACATTTCCAACAGCCATTTTCAAAGCTAGATGTGCTGATGTCTTTAGTCCTGGGATTGCAATAGGTTTAGAACAAGCCTCTTCCAATGTCATTGAACTAGAACTGACAAGCATTGGTCCATATCCTTCTCCCATGCTTGCACCACAATTCATCAATGAATACTTGTCTGAAATTTCTGGAAATGCGTGGATACTTACGGCACTTACTTCATATTCTTCAGCAATGGCTTTTTTGTTGAGCGTTTCAATATCTAAAAGTACATGCTCAAATTTAAATCCGGGTGTGTCAATTATCCCAGTTGTTAATGCATGAAACATAAATGCGTCATCTGGGTCAGGAGAATGACCCACGCGCACAACCCGTTCACCATTACTCATGTGTTGGCGCGACATCAATTTGGTTGTGAACTTTATGCTTGAATTGATTGATATTTTAAATCCCTTAATGGACAGGCTCAAAGACTTGGAACCCCCGCCAATGTTTGAGTGATAACATGCCAGATGTCTCAAGATTAGGAATTCATCAGGGAGAAATCGGACCAATTTGTGATTTCTGCGGCGCTAGACTAACATTTGGTCAATCATTACCCATTGACGATAAATTTTCTTGCTTTGATTGCTACAAGTCAGAAACCGGCACCACGCCATCATCGGATGGCAAAGCCGTATCTGGATTGCCGATGGACTAATCGCGTCGTTCAAGTGCCGTGGTGCTTTAGGGTGCTCTGATATAGATGGTAGAGAGTAATTGGGCCCGCGCTGCTCACCGCTTTTCAAAGTGGTATTCTCAAATTGGTGAAACTCAATTCTGGTTCCCCCCACGATTGCGGACAAGGGAATGTATGTTCCAAATGTGGTCATCTAATTTGTTCGACCGTCACATTAATTTTGATGCACCTAGAAATGTATTGAATTACTTACACCAAAGAGCTCCTAAAAGTTGCTTTTACTCTACCGCTTACTATGGTAAGCCATTAGAGAGAAAAATGGCAGATAAAGATTGGAAAGGTGCTGATTTAATCTTTGATTTAGATGGTGATCACTTAGACCATGTTGACCCCTTCAATTTCCCAGAAATGCTGGAAATCATTCAATTACAAACTCACAATTTATGGGAAGAATTTCTTTCAACCGAATTTGGTTTCAAAGAAGAATACCTCCACGTAACATTTTCCGGCCATAGGGGTTTCCATCTCCACTACAGAGACCCTAATATTTTGGGCTTGGATAGTTCTGCAAGAAGAGAATTGGTTAACCACATTAGAGGCGAGGGGGTAGAGGTTAGTGCACTGATGAACAATAGTGGTGAGGGTGGTTGGAAAACCAGATTAGAAGATGGAACAATCAATATTCTTAACAAATTAGATATTGCTAATCAAGATGGTTCCGAAGGCAATAAAATGACAAAAGAACTCTGTAATATAATAGAATTAAGATCAAAATCACCAAGTAGTCAGGTATCCAAATGTGGGCCGACAAAAATGAAAACACTTGCTGAAAAGGTTCAACACCCGCAACGTCGAGAAACTATCCTAAGCGGGAATTACAATGTACTAGGCGGAGTGAAAAATCAATATGCCCATTTATTCCTTGAACTTGTCAAAGGGGACCGTTCACTTATCGTTGGTAAGGCAGGGGAAACCGATGAGGCTGTTACGGTTGATATCAAAAGACAGATTCGTTGGCCTAACAGCCTAAATGGAAAATGTGGATTACAAGTTGTAACCCTTCCACTAGACCGTTTACATCCAGATGAATCAAATGCATTTGATGCTCTCAACGAGGCATTACCTAGGTTTGATGATAAAACGAGAGAGTTAGAAATTGTTGTTGAAAGATGTGTTCTGAGATTGGGTGGAGATGAGAAAGAATACAGCCAAGGAGATACGTTAGTTGCAGAATCAAATATTGACACTTTTTTGACACTAAAGGGGTGGGCAAAGCCAATTTGACGTAGTAAAACTACGTGGTCAGAGTTTTTCAAATTAAGCCAATGTTAAAGACAGATTGTTTGTCACCATGTATCAACAGGGTGAGGGCATGGCGTTTCGCAAGAGGAAGAAGGACGATGCGGGCCTACCATCAAAGTCTCCCCCATTACCCCCTCCACCTGGTGGTTTACCACCACCACCATCACCAGAAATGGAGTTGCCACTACCTCCAGCCCCTACTCCACCAACTGAACCACTTGCAGTAAGTGTACCAGAGCCTTCTGACGAGGACGTTGAGGTAGAAGTGATTGAGGTAATTGAGGAAGGCGAAGAGGATGCTAATTATGCTGATATGTGGCAAAATAGAACCGATAAATCCTTGCAACAAATGTATGGTCACATAGATAGATTAGGTTCTAGTGACGTAGGCAGTCTGCTTGAACGATATGCTGACAGATTTGGCCATGATTTAGATAGAGAAATCATCGTAATGAGAAAATCTGAAAAGGAAACAACAAGAGATTCTGCACCAGTTGTTGAATTATTGTCAGTACCTGAAGAATCCTCTGATGAGGAAGATGAAGGAATGGCAGATGTTCAAGAACGCCTCTCAGATTTAGAATCTGAAATGCGTCCTTTGAAAAAGAAATTTGACGCTGCAAAATCCAAGAAGAAACAGGCTGCTATAGCTAAATTTGGTAATTTGTTGAAACCAATGGTTGATGAGCGCAAATTACTGAAAGGGATTCTTTCTGGTGAAATAGATTATTCTGAACTTGAAGAATATGATGCCCAGGAAGAAATTGAAGACGATGAAGATGAAGACGAAGATCAGAATTTCAGTGACTTCTTCGATGTTGTGAATAACTTATTAGGTGATATGCCAGAAGATTTCATCAATGATTTCATTGCCTCTAAAAACTTCAAATTATTTGAGAAAGTTGGGGATGATGCCGGTGCAACTACAACTGCAACTCGTAAAAAATTCTTTAATATGGTAAATCAAGAGTTGGGGACTATTCCTGACGATAAACTACAGGAATTTATGGCTACAGCTGGATTCCAACTATTCATTGAAATGAGTGAGATATATGGAGAGTGATACTAATGGGATTACTTGAGAAAGCTGGACAAATGCAAAACGAAGAAGATGTAAAGCCTGCAAAAAAGGCCAAGCCAAAGCCAGTCAAAGCAGCAAAGCCTGCAAAGAAAGCAAGGGCAAAACGTTCTAAGAAGAAAAAATCTAATGATTTAGATGATATTGATGTAACTCCAAAGGTTGCTAAAACTCTTCCTGATGAGTATGTTCTTTCCAAAAAACCTGCAAGGTTTGCCCGAAGTTTAGTAGACTTCATCGTCACTTTCGGATGGACTGTTCCTGTTGTAGCACTACTTGGATTTGCAAATTCAAATACAGATATTACTTTCTTCTTATTA
>JACNFL010000116.1 GCA_014384685.1 Methanobacteriota archaeon | reverse complement strand
AAGCAGGTTGGTATTGCTCTTGATGAGTTGGATATTCGCAACCCCGAAGTGGTATTCTATGCATTTACGAAATTACCCGATGGTAAAATGAGTACGCGTAGAGGAAATGTTGTCTACATGGATAATCTATTGGACGAAGCCTGTGCTAGAGCAACAGCGATTGTTAAAGAAATGAGAGACGACCTAGATTCCGAAGAGTTAGCCAAAATTGGTGAGGCTGTTGGTCTCTCAGCAGTACGATACAACATAATTCGCGTATCTCCAGAAAAAGGCATTAATTTCCGTTGGGAGGATGCTCTCAGTTTTGATTCAGATTCGGCCCCATTCATCATGTATAGCCATGCAAGGGCGTGTTCAATAAGCCGTAAACTAACCACTCAAGGCCATGATGTGGAATCACTTGTAGCAAACGAAGTGGCAAGTGGTGACTGGGAGGCCCTCTCAGATTCAGCCTCTACATTGGTAAAGAGGATTGCAACATTCAGCGAGGCGCTAGATGCTTCCATCATCAATCAACGTCCAAATCTTTTCTGTTCCTATCTACTATCTCTAGCAACAGAATACAATCGCTTTTACCGCGATAATCATGTTTTGGTAGAAGGTGAAGTCAATAGTCAAAATCTAGCACTTTCAGAAGCAGCTAGAATCCTAATTTCAGCAGGATGCTCTGGATTGGGGATTATCCCCATTGAATCAATGTGATTCAAAGGTCTTCCATTAGTTTTCCACTCATTGTCGAATGGCGTTTTCGTCCCGAAGCAGTCACTGCACCTCGCATCTCAACTAAGCCACGAATGCCAAGATTGTAACTCTCCACTCGCTTAGTCCACTGGGCTGCCGGCCAGCCACAATCCCATCTGCCTTCTTCAACATTATTTTCATCAATCCAAGCAGAACATTCTGGTCGGTGACATCGTCCATTTTTCCCATTCCGTTCTCCCTTGTAATTTGCTTCACCTAATTCTTCCCAAAAGGATGAGCGCTCACAAATTGGGCATGGGCGCCTCTTCATTCTCCCTAACTCGGTATTCGGATCTTCGCCGACATAGTCAATTTCCCAAACTTCAACATAAGCCTCAACAAATTCAGTATTTTCAGCGCGAGCAAAGAAGGCTCGTAGTACATCCCAAGCATCGCTTTCTTTGGATGTAACTCCTAGTGGAGTGGGGACCTCATCAACATTGATCACGGTCGGCATGAACACCTGTTTCAGGTCACTCATCACACATCGGTGGTAGCACTACCCCATGAAGGTGGCGTCAAATTTTGTGCTAATCACTTGAACCATTCAAGAACCGCACCAACTCGGGCCCCCATTACTGAGTCGAGCCATTCACCACGAGAAAAAAGGATGGAGAAGGGTAACACACTTGCTTGTGAGGAAATTTGAGGAAATGAGGTTTTGAATCCAGCATTCCCTGGGCTATCAAGTACTATCTTGGCTACAGGGAAGTCATTTTTTGCTAATGTTTCAACAAAAGGGTCACAGTTTTCACAACTGTTTCGCGTGAGGATGAGAACGGCATCTCGTTGAGCGATAAATTCTGGCCAAGTATCATCAGTCAGAATCTCTGCAGTCATTTGATTTCCTCATTTGGTTTATCTAAACAATGTGAAATTGATAAGTTGAGATTAAATCATTCATCTCGCTCATGAACCCAAATTATGTGATAGCCAAAACCAGTTTTGATGAAGCCATCAATCGTTTTCATGTCTTGCTCCCATACTTTTTTTGAGAAATCAGGAACCATCTGTTTGTAGTGGAACCAACCTAAGTCTCCACCCTTTGAACCAGATGGGCAGGATGAATGTTTACGAGCCATTTTTTGAAATTCTTTTTGGGGTTTTCTAGCAGAAGTGATTTTCTCAACAATTTGAATTGCTTGGGATTTATTAGCAATCAAAATGTGACTTGCATGTGCTCTCTTTATTGCCATCTAATCAGACTCCATTCTCATACTTCTCCCCATGCAAGGTATCTGGCATAGGTACCATAAACGATTGAACTAATCGCTAAACTTTCCTCATTGAATCGAGTCATGTCATCTGCATATGTGTGATATTCATGAGAGCCTGAGCCATAGCATACTAGTGCATGTCCTGGCTTGTCATTATCGTCTTGTACAGTATCATAGACGAAAGGACCGTGGTCTGAATTATATGGCATCCCAGTTGCAGTATTTTTAGGGCCATCTAGGGTTCTGATATTGATGGTGTAATTTGAAGCCAATTCAGGGCGCTCTGATTCAAGTAAAGAAACGATGTTTCTTACTTGGTCAACATCGCTTTGATAATTGCCGAAAAGAGTGAGGTTGGAAGCCATCTCATCCATGACGTTATGGAGTTTGACTTTGACCAAGGCAGGATTCTTCCTATACAAGTTTCGATATGTTTAAGCACGTTCTGTAACTTATTTGTGTGTCTTAGACTTGATAGTGCTTGCAACTTTGCCCCAATCTTTACCAAATTTAGACAATCCTTGCTCAAATTTAGTGTTTTCCTCTCTATCC
>JACNFL010000149.1 GCA_014384685.1 Methanobacteriota archaeon | reverse complement strand
CGTAAATATACGAATGTGCCCAAGTGTTTGCGCTTGCATAACAAAGACGGTCACAGTAAGTTGTAATCTTGGTGAAATCTCTTGATTCACAAATCTTCTCTACACCTCTGTGAATGTAACCTAAATCTGGAACAGTGTCAACAACTGTTTCACCATCAACCTTTACTTTGAGGGTCCAAAGACCGTGAGTCATTGGGTGTTGAGGGCCCATTGATATCCACATTTCTGCCATAATTTTCACCTCACTTTACCTTGCCATCATCAGCCGGTTTACGTCCGAAGCCCTGTGGATCATCATACATGATTTCAGAATCATGGTAGCGAATTTTATGCTCCTTTTGTAGAGGATGGAATCCGACAGGAGTGTCGTGTGGCTGCAATACTCTACGCATGCCTTCATGGCCATCAAACTCTATTCCAACTAAATCCCAAGTTTCCTTTTCATTCCAATCAGCACCCATCCATACTTCCTGTACAGATTGAACAGTTGGATTTCTAGTATCAGGAATTGAAATACTGATTTCAAATTCCATCGGAACATCATCATCTTGTAAAATTGCAGGGTCACGAATTACTTGTTCTGTCCATCCTCCTCGCTCAGGTGGATTGATGACATTCATACGCATTAAGTGGACAACCACTTCCCATTTCTTCTCATCAGGGCCTTCTGGCCAGTGAGTTCCTGTAATCATTGAACAGTGGTCAGCACCCATTTCAAAACGTAGCCACTTTGCTACTGCCCGCCAATGATTTGTGGGGCAATTAATGAACACGTATGGCAACTTCATTCCACTCTTATGATGACGAACTTCAGCAAGCAAACTTGTACCACTCCAGCGAGTGGTTGCTGCATCAACAACCTGTTGAGCAGATTCTTCAGCATATTCTGCTTTAATCTTCAGCCCCACAGTATATCCCTCCTATTCACTGGTCTCCAACGATAATTGGAGCATCATCATCTCTAACGGTACTCGGTGTTGTACCAATCCTCATGATTTTCTTTCGTAAGTGTTGGAAACCATCAATCAAAGCCTCAGGACGAGGTGGGCAACCTGGAATGTAAACATCAACTGGAATGATTGTATCTACGCCTTCAAGAATGTTGTATGATTGATAATATGGACCTCCAGAAATAGCGCACTCACCCATTGCAATGCACCACTTTGGTTCAGGCATTTGCTCCCACAAACGGACAATTGGGTCAGCGAATTTCTTAGAAATAGGGCCATTCACAAGCATAACGTCGCACTGACGAGGGGACGAACGGAAGAATACTCCAAATCGCTCTGCGTCAAATCTTGAACCACCAGCAGCAGCCATCTCTAATGCACAGCATTTGATACCTAGGTGGAGAGGGAACAATGACTTTCTTTGACCCCAGTTGAAGAAACGCCCACCTAGAACGCTGATGAATTTCTTTAGACGACTTGCCTCTAATCCGGCACTAGCACTATCGCCAACTGTATCAATTAGAGCTTGACTATTGAATACTGCATAACTTTGTGTTTCATCCGCCATATTGTCACCTCAAATGTAAATTCTGCCTCGCTTACGAAACGCATACCAAACTCCAAGCGACATCAATGCAAGGAACAAACCGACTGTGACTAAACCACTAACTGCCAATTCAATTGTGTCAGGGGCATTTGGCTGTGCATTAATGGATAACATACCACCAAATGCAAGGAACATAAAGGCAATATCAAACACTAAGAAAATGATTGCATACCAGTAATACTGGAAATGGAAATCAATCATTGCATCGCCGATTGGATTCGAACCACACTCGTAGGTAGAGTCACCTCGAGAATACAATGTATGGTCTGATTCAAGCCCATCTAAAAGTATTGAACTTAGTTTGTTTGGATTGTTTGGATCAGGAGTTGGGCGGAGAAATCTTGAAGTCAAAAATGCCCCAAATGGAAAGCCAAAACCAACCAGCGTCATTATTGCAAGTCCTAGGTAAGCGCTAGGTACACTTTCAACTACCAACTAGTCCACACACCATCGAACCACTGTTCGTTGTTTCCCTCGACTTGCATGGACCCCATAAGCATAACCAAAGTCCAAAGAGCCCCGTAGGGGCTTCAACCAAGTATGTTCAAAGAATTTGATAGCCTGTATTATTCAATATTTACTAACAAGTAACATCTCCCACTCAGGGCTAAAATGAGCATTTATCCCATTAAATTATTCAATTCTACGGGCTCGTATTGACGATACAATTGCGCCGAAAACAAGGAGCGTGAGGAAAGTTAGTCCAATCACTTGCAAGTTGCCACCACTACCGAATAATCCAGTTGGCGGAGTGGCTGAAACAGATAGGTCAATTGGTTGTGCTGAGACCGGAGAAGATGCCGGTTCTGCAGTCAATGTAAACTCGAAGGTATCGGGTTGCATCAGATTTGTTGGAGGCTTAACAATCACTTCTACAGCCCTAGTTTCTCCTGGTTCAAGCAAGACCTCTTCTTCAGTGATTTCAATCGCCCATCCACGCACAGGATTGCTACTCAACAAGCGGATAGTTTCCTCTATGTTTCCACTGTTCGTGATGTTAACTGATATTCTAGCAATTTCACCATAAACTATTGATGAATCAACATCGCCATCAACCTCAAAGTCAATCTCATGATTTGTCCTAATGGAAAGTGAAATTTTCACGGTTGACAACTCTGCTGCATTGCGACTTGAAGCCGCTGAAACTTTTATCAAGCCAGATACACCATTTGGTACACCTTCTTCAATATTGATTACAAGCCTCAAAACGATAGACTCATCCTTTTCCAACTCGATTTTGCCTTCTACAATGGTCCCGTTTTCATAATACAAATCAACCGTAGTTTCAGCTTCCATCCCGGATACTGAAATAATCGCTTCTTCGGTGTATGAAGATGAGCCTACATTAGTGAGGATAACCCTAACTTCTACCTCACCCATGGGGGGTAACTCTAGTTCCTGCATGTCAGGGATTTCACCTGGTGACTGTAACGCCATACCCATGCGATAAACGTGGTTGGAGACAATTACCCTCAAGTCGAATCTCTCTTGGACTGTTCCGTCATTGACATTCTTGATGCGGATTTGGAAATTTTCTGATTCGAACTCATCCTCCCCTACAACAGTAATTTCTGCGAATACTGTTACTGAAGCCCCAGCCGCTAGTGAAACACTAGTAATTTCTGATCCCAATGAATCTGAAAAACGACCGGGCCAATTTGGTGAGTCGCAAAGATTTGGATTTGATGAAGGAGGTTGGTCACACACAGTTAGGGTGAATGAGTCCTGAATATTTCCTGTATTAGTAAAAGTGACTGGGAATCGGGATGTTTCTCCAGTCTTGCCAAACTGTTCAGTTGCTGGCATATCAGCACTCATTGATCGGTGCGCAGCGACCGTTACGGTGAGAGTGTCGGTAGCATATGGAGTACCATCTGCAGCGAATACAGTAACATCAAAAATCAGTTCATCAGTTGCTAACGCATCTTCTGGTGCAGTAATATCAAGCAGAACCGCCCCGTTTGAACCAGAAGATGAATGGCGCCCTTCTAGAGCGATTGAACTTGAATCAAGTTGTGCCACCCATCCTGCTTGGGTACTAACTCCAATGGTGAATGTCTCTTGTCCATTACCGAGGTTGTATGCTGTAATCACTACTGAACGAGTTTCCCCTGGTTCAATATTATCAATTCTTGAGGATTCCAACTGTATATTTCCATCACGGGATTGCCCTAATTCTACTTGGAATAATGCACTGCATTTCTGAGATGAACCATCTAGACCCATGATGTTGAAATCAACTATGCTTCCGGATGGAAGTGAATCATCCGGGGTGATATCAAACTGGAAAGTTGATTGGCCATTGCCATTGTTATAGGGCAGTAATTGGGTTGAGCCCCCATCTACACTAAGCCAAGTCTTCTGACTGTTAACAGAGAATCCTATTGTCCAATCAGTATTACCGTCATTGTAGAAAGTGATTGAATAACTCTTAGTCTCATCTGGATTAATTGAAGCACTTGATACCGATAGCGAAGCACTACACTCCTTCATCTCCGGAACCTCTAGGAATAATTTGATGAAATCGGAAGACTGCTCTGGAGTTGTAGGTGTAGTAACAACCCCCTTGAGATAGAAACAGTGGCTTCCAGCCTCGGTTCCTTCTGGAACTGTGACTTCAACGGTAACAACCTCGCTTTCACCACTGTCCATTGAAACCACTGATGGATCTACTGATGGAGAGAGAGATGATTCACATGTAGAGTTGCTCTCAAAAGACAATTGAATTGTCTCATTTGTTTGGCCAGTGTTCTCCACATTTACTGTCCATGTTACAGGATTACCTCCGTTGAAGGTACGGTCAGGATTTGATGCGGTCAAATCAACTCCAGTTATCGCTCCACCTGAACCCTCGCCAGCGGTTGTAGTTACAACCACGTCTCCAGTCTCTGGCGCATTCAGAGGCGCTGTCCCTGTTGCTGTAACAGTGGTTTCACAACTGTCCTCAGCATTTTGTGAAAGAGCTACCGTAAGAGTGGTGGTTTCAGAACCACCACCTGAAATCTGCCCTGGAATCTGTTCAATCGTTGAAGTGTACCCAGTGCAATCTTGGGCTTGAGAGGTAGTGAGTGAAACAGTCATGTCTTCGTCGCCGGTATTTGTCACGGTAATAGTGTAAGTACCGCTTTCTCCCGGATTAACTGTAAGAGCCATCGGGCTAGATGAAACAGACACACCAATACTCGCCGAAACCGTTGGAACAAAGGACAGAACCAACAGAGAAGTGAACAAAAACGCCGCATAGCGAGAGGTGCTCCGGCTCGTACGCATGGTGGGCGAAGCCCACCCCTCCTTGATGAATATGCGGCTACTCTGAATTTCAGGTGCATCGTGTTTCATTTGTATTCACACCTTCACAAAATCGGATATTTTTCCTTCACAATTCCGGCAATTTGATAGTTTGGAAATCCCACATTCAGAATCGCTTAAATGATAGCGTGCTCCACATTTTGGACATGCTTGCCAACCACTAGTTGGAAGAGCATCGAGACATACCCAACATTTGTGATTTGGATCAGATTCTTCATCCTGTTCGGGCTTTGATTCATCTTTAGTCGAAGTGACCGCCTCTTCCGCCGTATCAGCGCTAGTAACTGAATCATCTTCTGAATCTGAATCGCCAGATTCTTCAGTCTTATCTTCTTCTTTTTGCGATTCAACTTGGGCCTCATCTTCTATCTGTACGAAAGCATCAGCAGGGGGTGCTTGAACCGGTTGTGATTGAGGTGGCGGTGGAAGCGGGAAATTACCAACCCCACTTGATTTCGTCACATCTTTTGTAGCAATGTCTTGTACTGGAGAGGCAGGTGTTTCCTTTGATGAACTATCTGGGGGTGGCGGTAATTCTTCATTAACCGGTGGTGGAGGTAAAACAACATCTGCTGAATTCGGCGGGGGTATTGGTAAATTCCCTATATTATTCCCTAAATTGATGTTTGGTGATGATTCTTGCTTTCGCATTGAAACAAGTACAAATCCACCAGCACAAATCAAAAGCAGTAGTATTACAGCCCCAATAATTTGTATTGTTGAACCACTTGAACTCACTTCACGATTGGGATCATCTGTTACATTAAATTCAATGCTATGAGAAGAACCTGAAACATCATCAGCTGAAAGAAGAGAAAGTACGAGGGTCCCAAGACCGGGTTCATTTGCCATTACTTCAACAGTCAAAGTACGAGCCTCGCCTGCAGATAATTCAACCATGTCACCGTTCACCATAGCAACATCCCAGCCATCTGGACCGGTCACGCCAATCCGATGTGACAAAAGGGCATTACCATCGTTTACAATATCTATTGAAAAAGTTGTTTCCACACCTTCCACTATTGTTTCTGGCTCAACGTAGTTTTCCCATAGTACATTCTTAGTGGTCGCAGTTTTCAACGTTACAGTATTTGATATTTGGATATCATCTATTGTTAATTGCATAGTTACCGCTGGTTCACTTCCAGCATCAGTACTAGGTGGCATTACAATTAGACACTCAACACGTTCACCACTACTTGGGGCTACTTCGGGTATTGAATCGCA
The DNA here is from genome assembly GCA_014384685.1 of Methanobacteriota archaeon. The sequence continues at coordinate 6,059 of JACNFL010000149.1, read as the reverse complement.
CATTCCAGTCCATGCACTTGATGGTAGTAACAATTGAGTTATTGGTGTCCAAGGTTGGGCTCCACTATTTGTCACTAACCAAACTAACCTAAATCCAGGCATTCCTACGGCATGGTCTCCTAAACCAAATATGCTGGAGGACCTAGAACCATCAGCCAATATAATCTCATCAAAAGTGATGCTTGGTTGGGGTATTGATTGAACATCCAAATATCCTTCCCATTCAATACGGAATCCCGAACTATCAATCAATATCAATTGTATAGGACCTGCTGCGGCTACTCCATTTCCTTGTAAACCAATGACAAGTGATTTCGTTTCTGTGGGTTGTAAAGTCATAGTTGGGAGTTGATTGGAAACCGCCCAACCACCAGGTAATTCCACTGTTGGACTTAGTGTGAGTTCAATATTTCCTTCATTCATTACTGTAAATCTAAGGTTCAGTTGGCTATCTGGTCGTAAACTCCCAAAACTTGACTCATTGAGTAGACTTGCATTTCGGTAACCCGCCACAAGGAAATCAAAATCAAGAACCCACGTCAAACTATCATCAAGTTGTGAGACGGCAGTCAAAGAACCGCTTAGCAGAGTACCAGATGAAACCATGTGATCCGATGGGGGGACTAGAGTTACGCCCGATACCTGAGTGCTAGCAGTAGCGATGTAGCCTGAAGATGCTGACGGTGAGCCTGCAATTGAACCGAGTGAATCAAAACCAAGATGCCAACCAAACGGGGCGTTGAGAGTCAAATCCCAGCCCTGTGGACCATTTCCTTCGTTATGCATGGTCACATCAAATGAAGTGTTTTCAATTGGGGAAACAGAAATTTGGTTAATATTATCAAATCTGAATCCTGGCAAAATAGGAACATCTAACGTCAGCGTAATTGGATAATCTATCCCATTATCAACATCACTTCCAGTCACCGTAAATTGGTAAATTCCTGGTTCGGGGGGAGATGGGTGTACCATCGTCAGCCCAACATCGACTGATTGTGAGCCGTTGAGAGAGAATGTTGTTTGAGAAAATGATTGGAACCAATCATTGAATTGCTGGCCGTCGCTTTGACGAATTGGCTTCTCAACAGAAATCGTAGCATTTGTTGGAATTAACGCTGTATTTCTAATAGTGAGATTCCATTGTGCGGTATTACTTGTAGAATCCCTGACTCTTTCAATCACATTTTGAGTAGTGACGCGAACCCCCGGCTCAGTAACACCTACCGTCACGAGCAAAATGTTGTTCGCCTCATCCAACTCATCAAAGGCGTCTGTGGGGTCAACCTCAATGATGATGTCATTATCACCATTTGAAACAGGAGTCCATTGCCAATTCAATCCCTTCACTTCACCCGGACCAAGACTAATGGTTTGGGTGCTTAACATCTGACCGCCAGCGCTTGCACGCACCTGTAAATCATCCATCACACGGCTCCCCATGTTGGAAACCTGTGCTGTGAAAGTTACCTGCTCATTGACTTGTGGTATTGGGTCTGAGAGTGAAAATGACTGGGCTACAAACGCCGCATCAGGTGACAAATCATCAACCCCAGCGCCACGAATAGCCAATGCGTATGTCTGTTCAGATTTTTGCCCACCGTGTCGAACATCGGAGACCCTTACTGTCCAAATTCCCTTTTGAGCTTGATCAATCAAAACCACCTCAACGTTGTTGACATCATCAGCAGTACCACCGGAAACTGAACGCCCGTTTTCAAAGACATTACCTAGGTATGTGGTTGTTCCATCCGGTGCTGTTACTAGCAAATCCAAATCATTCTGAAGTTGGTCAGTAGCCCAAGTACTACCACGATAATCAGACCATGAAAGAACTATTTTCAATTGTTGCCAACCATGGGTTAGATTGAATGAGTAATCTCGGTTGTTTCCGCTTCGCAAATAATTGCGGTCATCAACCCAAACCCCAGTATCACCTATGGCTGCTAATGAGCGTTGCAAGTTGACTCGTCCCCAACCTTCGTCGTTGTTTGGAATATCACGGGTCCCCATATCTTCCGCACCCAAAATCAGTAATGACTTCACCAAAGCCCCCTGAGGTTCTGGCCGATGTGCTACTTCCATCAGATACTCTCGAATGAGTGCTGATGCGCCTGCTGCGTTTGGAGCAGCCATCGACGTTCCTGAATATTCCAAATACCATTGGCTTGACCAACTTGAGCCAGAAGTGTCAGTTGCATCTTGAGAGCGGCATGAACGTACCCATGCACCAGGTGCAGATACGTCTGGTTTGATTCGACCATCTTCAGTTGGACCACGACTACTACTTCTCGCTAATGTATCAGGAGCGCCTCCACCTCGATTGTGATGATTACCAACCGCAATCTGATTTTTTGCTGTCGCTGGTGGAGTTATCGTACCAGCCCCATTACCATCATTACCCGCTGAAAATAATGCTACCATTCCATCATATGACCAATATTGGTCGTAATGGTTAGTCCTATCATCAACATCTGCGCTATCTGTTGTATATTTACCGAAATTCGTTTGGGAACCCCAAGAATTCGTGTGTATATTTGCACCACTATTGTACGCGGCATTGAGAAGGTAATTCATGCTGGGAGAGTAGAATTGACCATCACTATCTCTTTCCATGGCTTGGAAATATAAGTTGGCCTCTGGAGCAACTCCGGAATACCCACCTCTACTCCCATCACCAAGAACAGTACACGAAACATGAGTACCATGGCCAGAATGAGTATCTTCGGTTGACGAATCACCACTTACTACTGAAACCACCGCGTTAATTCTGCCATTCATATCACCGTGGTCTTGGTCAAGTCCAGAATCTGCAACTGCAATAATTTGCCCACTACCATTGAGAGTTGTTCCAAACGCAGAAACAATTGATGACACCTTCATGTGGCCTTTTGCTTCGGAATTATGTAATTCAAAAATTGGAGGGGCTCTTAGCCATGATATTGCTGGGTTTGCAGCTAATACTGGTATATCATTTACATTTACCCAACCTTCGTAGCGGCCAACATCAAGATTTGCTTCAACTATCATTTCAGATTCAGCCACCTCGCTAACACTCCACTTCCAGCCTTCAATATCCACTCCATCAACAAGTGAACCATCTATGTTTGAGCGCCATCCCTCAATGCGAATAAATTCGCTTTCACTGATTTGATTGTCAAGTAATTCGTCAGAAACAAACATTGCTAGAGGGACCGGGTGCAAGGCTACTACTGAAGGAAGGGATTTTACTGCTTGAAGAGTTGTTGCATCCCCTTGAATGAAAAATCCAGAAGGTGGAATATAAGCTCTAATTTCTGCTCCTGTGACTGAGGATATTTCTTCTTGGGCTGTCCACAAACCAACCTCTCCATCAACTAAAACCATAGCAATATCAAATCTGGATACTGCCAAAGAAGGCGGGATTACTTGATTTAATCTCAAACCATTTGAATCATAGACACCAATTCTCGTTGAGGCTTCGGTTGTACGTATTTGTTCAGTCCCCTCAGTCAATATTGAATTATTCAATCCTCGAATGCTGTTTGGATCCGGTTCAATCAAAATATATTCAATTGTACCCAATTCATTTCCAATGAAATCATCGGATTCTGCCTCACTAGGCAGAAGTGAGGCCATTGGCATCAATAAAAGCAATATCAGCATCAATAATGCAGTATAGCGGTTTGACATCGTGTCCCCTCCTTTAGAGGGGACAACCGAGCCTCTATATCAGTTAGGGTTCAGTGGTTTGTTCTTGCATTAGAACCAATGTCGCTCGGTTTTATCAGTGAAATACTCACTACTCCAATCGCCAACTTCGTGGTTCCAAGATTCTTTCAAATCCTCAGCACCATAGTATGAATACTCTAATTCAATAATAATTTGATAATTAGCCCATACAGTAGCTCCACCAATTACTAACTCAAGATCATCACCAGCAATTGATGTATGGGCTGCAATTTCAGAACGATAAAATCTCGTTGAATTCAAGACTTCACCATCTTCATCAGTAAATGTCACTTCAAGTGTCACATCAGTAATTGATTTTGTACCATAATTATGCAACTCAACCATCACCACATGACCAGGCCCACTCTGCATGTAAACAGAATCTACGGAAACAGCATCACGTGGTACAACCCAGAACACTACTGCAAATGATGTGAAAATTAAAAATGCCATAAAAATTGATGCCAGTACCACATTAAGTGGAGTGATTACTTGGCTAACTCTCTCACCAACTTCCCTCACTTTTTCTAGTGCTTCATGGGCTAATTCAACCTCTTCCTTTGAGAAGGTTTTTCCTCCAACATCAACTAATTCTTCCCCCTCATTAAGCTCCGCTTCTTCAAGGGTAGGATTATCCGAATCACCAACTAAATTGAAGGCGCCTTCTGGTTGATCTTTAGACATATTTTGCACCTCAGAAAATTGTAAACAACAGCGTAGCAGCCACAGTTGAAAGTGGCTCTGGGAAGAGCCAGTGTGTTGATGAACTATCAAAACCGGGAACGGCGTTTAGTAGTGATAAATCACTGGTTAGGCCGTTAACACTCATTGTTGAGGCCGATGGAATGAAACTAGTTGTTTGAGCATCTATGAGAACCGCTCTTGCGTCAAATGTTTGTCCACCTATGTCCGCTGTCACCCTCGCTGTAGCGGCTATTCTACCACCTCTGACATCGCTTACCTTGACAATAGGATATGTATCTGCAATCCAATAAGCTTCAACCGTTGCGCTCTGCAAATTTTCACCAATTGCTTCAACCTGCTGAATGTAAATTCCTGGTGATGCAGGGGCATTCGTCTGTTTGACATAGATTCTACCGATACCACCCTCGGAAGATGACACCGACAGCCCAAAAGTTTCAGTCGGTGCAATTGATACATGACTAGCCATATTTTCAGCTAACATCAACATATCTCCTCTACTGTTTATTGCTCTACCAGCCGCTGTCATGAACAAATCCATACCTTTTCCTGAGGATGTATAATCAAGAGTCGGCATACCTTGGAAACTGGTATCTTGAGTAATATCAAAATTGAAAGAAGGCCTTACATCAAGAGTCATCGTACCTGGAACCTCGTTGATAAATACCGTAAGTGGCCACCACTTTCCTTCCGTGTATACTTGTTGTTGCATCATTATTGACTCTACACTTCGTTTGTTGATTTGTTCTTCTTCCGGCACTGTCATTGAAAGATGAACTCTCTGACCAAGTGCTGCATTAAAATCAACAGACCGGGGAATATCGTTGAGTAATACCTCAGACCTAGTGGCCCCCTGTCTGTCAAGTAACATCGCATGAACAAAATCAAGTGTATGTGACATCTCATAGCGAGATGTTAACTGAATTTCTGGAATTGCTAAATCGTTAATGCGTTCTAAATCCATCTCCACTTGAAGATTAGTCTGTTGTCCAATCTCAAAACCAAACATTGTGAGAGCGAAGTCTTGACCTTCAAATCCTTGCACATCTATGATGAATTCTTCGCGACTGGGAGTCCATCCTGAAAGGTCAATTTCAACATGATATTTGTCACGCACACTCATGTTAGTGTAATCTACGAATATATTGGTTTGAGGAGGAAGGTCTGGCAACCAAGAGAGCAGATGGAATGCTGTGCTGTTCTCATGCTGACCTGCTCTCATCGCCATCCCATGCACCCAATCAGGTTGTTCTAATGGCATATTTCCTTGACGAATATCTATAATTAAATCAAATGGTGCATCGGTTTCAAGATTAATTCCTACAGAGAAATCTTCGCTACCTGACCCATTGCCAGTGATACTCGTTGCAAAGCCACTGAGAATATCGTTGACACCACGGCCTACATCAGAAAATCCTGCGAGGAAGAAACCTACTCCGCCAAGACCATTTTCTGTTGAGAAAGTTGGCATTGGAATTGAATTATCACCATCCGATGGAGGTATTGCAATTTCCAAATTAGCCGGTAAAGGACTGAGTAATATCTCTCCGTTAATTCCTAGTGTTGGGTCTTCCCAATCAGTTTCATCTCTGAGCATTATTGCCAAATCATTTCCACCTTCTGTAACAACACTTGCCGTTGGCATCCCA
>JACNFL010000001.1 GCA_014384685.1 Methanobacteriota archaeon | reverse complement strand
TACTGCCATTCTTGTGGCCAGAAAGCCAGTACCTCTCGATTCCATGCACAGTGTTACAGCTGCTATAAATCAAGAGCCAGGGGGTAAGAGTGAGGCAAGATCGGGGATCACTATATCCGCAATACAGCTAGCTGTTCTGGATTGGTTTCAAATTAGATTCACCTATGATAGGCTAGATAACTTTCAAGACGAAAAGGCGGTCAACTAATAGCATGAAAAACGAAGCATCCCAAAAACTCTGGTGTATGAAAGGTGGCAAACATGGTGAGAATGAAGCAAGATTCTTAAGTGAGGGTCGTATTGAAGGCTGGTTTGGGGACTTTTCTGACTGCAAGACCCTCGAAGAAGTAACAGCGATGATTCGGAATAGGCAACCACATCTAAAGAAAGCTGCCGCAATAAACTATGGTTCACAGATGCATGCCTTAATGAATCGCATGAAAAAAGGGGATTTGATAGCCCTCCCATTGAAAACTACCAAGAAGATTGCCATTGGTAGGCTGAGCAATAAGACTGGGTATAGTCCTGACAAGAATGGAACAAATGGTGGGAATTGGCGGAAGGTCAATTGGTTAGAAAAGGACTTAGACCGCAGCCTATTTGGACAGGACATAAGGAATTCTTTTGGTGCTTTCATAACGATTTGTCAAATAACCAAGAATGATGCATTGACAAGAGTTAAAAGCATCTTGTCTACAGGAGTTGATCCTCGTTGGCATGGTGAGAATAATATTGTGGATACCGACGAGGAGGAAGGACCACTGGATTTAGTTCAGGCAGCAAGGGACAGGTTGGTTGGTCTCATAGAAGCCCGCTTCAAAGGACATAACTTCACTACCCTTATTGCAGACCTCTTGAGGGCAAGGGGCTATGAAGTTAAACAGTCTCCGCCAGGGCCCGATGGTGGTATAGACCTTGTAGCAGCACCATCACCTTGGGGCAAGAACTTGCTTTCAATCGTTGTCCAAGTCAAATCTGGTGGCAGAACAGGACAGGATGAAATCCAGAAGCTCATAGGAAACCATGCTGAAACAGGCACAGATTTAGCACTGATAGTGTCTTGGGGCGGGTTCAAGAAGGGTATGGAAAGCAAATTGATAAAGAAATCGGTAAAGATTCGATTGTGGGATTCCGACAAAGTTATTTCTGAAATTGAGTCAAACTATGAGGCGTTGAATAGCGATATCAAGAGCCAACTACCACTTGAATGGACACTCGTACCACGAGAGTAAGTATGGCAGCGTCATCAAAGGAGCAGGTTGTCTCTAAGCAGCGAGTTGCGGATCATGGGGAAGTTTTTACCGCAGAGCGCGAAGTAAACGCTATGTTGGATCTGGTTGCACAGGAAACAGCGAGGATTGATTCGCGCTTCCTTGAACCCGCGTGTGGCACAGGCAACTTCCTTACAGCTATCCTTGAAAGAAAACTAAAGGTCGTTCATGAAAAACATGCTTCCACACCGATTTCCTCCGTGGAAAACACAATCCTCTCGATTGCTTCCATCTATGGAATTGACATCTTAGAAGACAATGTTGTATGTTGTAGAAAGAAGTTAGAAGAGCAAACTCTTGCATCCTTACCTCACAACCTAGATACTAGCCTATTTTCCCAGGGTCAATCCGCAATCAACTTTATACTTTCCAAGAACATTATCTGGGGAGATTCATTGACCTTATCTACAGTTGGACCTAGCCCTGGTCCCATTCTGTTTTCGGAGTGGTCATCCCTTGGTGCTGGTATTTTCAAGCGCAGAGACTTTGAATTTGCTGAGATGTTAAGGCGTAGTGCAGCGCAAGAGGAAATGCCTCTGTTTTCTGATTTAGGCGAAGAGGTCTTTATTCCCCGCCCTGTTCGAGAATATCCCAAGGTACACTTTTCGGTGCTTGCTAATGACTCTTAAGACTGATCACAACCCCGATATCCTATCTTGCATTGCCAACCTAAGTAGTGATGAGGTTTTTACACCTCCTAAAGTCGCAAATGAAGTCTTAGATCTGCTACCTCCTTCAATATGGACAGACAAGCATGCGACATTTCTAGACCCTTGTACAAAGACTGGTATCTTCCTTAGAGAAATCACGCGCAGATTGATTGATGGTTTATCTGATGAGATTCCCGATTTGCAAGAGAGGATAAACCACATTCTTACCAATCAAGTATTTGGGCTTGCTATTACTGAGTTGACTGGTCTTTTGGCTAGACGCACGGTTTATTGCTCCAAGCACGCCAACGGAGAGTACTCAATTGCAGCTCGTTTTGATGATGCCCAAGGAAATGTCAAGTTTGAGCGAATTGAACATTCTTGGCATAGGGGGCGTTGCAAGTTTTGTGGTGCAAGTGAGAAAAACTACACCCGCGGCAAGGAACTAGAAACCCATGCGTATCAGTTTATTCATGAGCAAATACCTAAGGAGATGAGAGCGATGAAATTCGATGTAATTATAGGCAATCCGCCTTATCAATTAAATACCGGTGGTACTTCTGCGCAGGCAACGCCACTTTACGACAAGTTTGTTCAGCA
>JACNFL010000125.1 GCA_014384685.1 Methanobacteriota archaeon | reverse complement strand
TTTAGCATCAATCCAGGCAACCGACTTGCCATTAATCTTCAAATCATCCATTATTAGGAAATCTGGGGTATTGAGTGGCCTACCATGCTCTTTTTGTTGTTCTTTTAGCAATTCTTCTTGGCGACGGTATTTGATGCCTAAGGTGTCTAGGTAATTCCCAAGCACAACCTCAAACAAATCAGCTCTTACTGCAGTTTCGCCTTGGTCAACATTTGTCACGCGATCTTTTTCTTCGGCCTCACGAAACTCATCAGCATCACGTTTTGTCAACCTTTTGTCAGGTGCTCTAAAGGAGTCACGAATCTTTACTTTTGACCACCCGCGGGCAGTAAGAATTGCTCTAAAAATCGCTACAGGAGGAAAGTCAAATCGTCTTGATAGTTGTAAAACACTTTCACCATTTTCATATCTTTTGAGAAAGGTATTTGATTTATTCATCATTTTATAATGACCGTAAACGGCCTTCTCTTGCATCAATGCTTTGCGTAATGATAGACCTTGGTCAACACTCATGTTATGTTTTTCTAACCGCTCGCCGATTCCATTCACAGCCTCCTCATCTAGAAATCCCCATTCACCTGGAATCATCACTAAATCACATGCTTGACGTTCTGTACGTTGTTTTACGGGTTTTGTATTCCATTGGATAGATACCTCATTCGGAGGTTCAAATTCATCTGGAAAACCCAATGGTTTGGGATTGACGGAAAACCTAGCCTCAGCCCTTTCCTTTGCTTCTTCAATTCGGGCAGCTGATTGGCTATTCTGCCCACCACCTGTTCGACCACTTTTGGAGCGGCGTTTGTTGCCACCCTGATTTCTATTACGGTTTTTTTTCTTCGGTTGGTGGTTGTTGTCTTCTCTGTCGTTTCTGTTCACTTGTAGTGAGCGAGAAGCCCCTCCCTTTTCAACCTCCGGCTCATCAAGCAGGATATTTCGTTGAATCAGAGATATGCGATGCCGGGCTCTGATGGGTAAGCAAATCTTGCTTTACCACCTACATCTTCTCCATCTCCAACAAGGTAAATATTGACCTCTTGAATACTTAATTCGTTGCTAATAAATTCCTTAGATTCATTGAGAATTGTTACTTCATCAAGATTAACTTTCAGCACATTTCTTTCGGTTGGTGACCATTTGTACAATTGTTTCATTATTCGTTTCCAGGCTCCGGGAACTAGTCCCCTAACTTCCCCAACCTGCGCAAATGGCCGTGACATAATTTCCCCCATTGCTCCTTTCATTGGGAAGTCACTCTCAAGTAATTCAATGCCAGTACGTACTAATTCGCCTTTCCAATCTTCAGCGATTTGGAAGGTTACAGAGGTAGCATCATTCTCTAGATGTCGCTCTGCTAAACCTTTCATCTGCCTAGCCTGATCAAGAACAGATTGCAAGAAAATTTCACGAGCCAAGACAGGATTTATCCCCTCTGTCCCTTCATTTACCTCTTCATCAAACCCGAGTGTTTGGATTGCAATCAAGTCTTTACCTCCTGCTGACGCCCAAATTTCTTCAGCAATATGAGGGGTTGCAGGGTGCATCATCTTAGCCCAATCAAGCAGGAGTGTTCGTGCCAACTTACCATTGCACCCACCACGTCGTTGGTACCAAACAAGGTCAGAATATACTTCGTAATGACTGAGCATTACACCGGCTCTCAAATCAACAGATTCCATTACTGAAATCCATTCAGTTTTACGAATTTCAAATTGGGTATTCAACCATTCATCAATTGCAGAATCATCATCATCCCATGACAGCATTTCGCGGCTCAAATTCCAAACAGACTTCATTTGTCTGTAGCATGATTCCACACCGCTATCAGACCAATCCATCCCAGCAGTAGGTTGGGCTGCAAACAGGATGAATAATCTCACTGTGTCTGCACCATATTGTTCAATCATTGAAACTGGTCCGACAGTATTGCCCAGAGATTTACTCATTTTTGCACTGCGCTCTGTTAATTCGCCAGAGCAATATGGGCAAGCATTACCTCTTTCACTTACTGGATGGGTAATGTTACAAGGTGCACAAAACGGCGCTTGAGCATTGACCATTCCCTGGCATAATAATTCTTCAAATGGCTCATTAAAACGATGCAACCCCATGTCTCTCAATGCTTTAGTCCAAAACCGAGCATAGATTAAGTGCATTTGGGCATGCTCAATTCCGCCACAATAAAAGTCAACATTCATCCAATAATCTGCTGCTTGATTGCTGAAGCATAAATCAGAATTATTTGCATCAACGTAACGCATGAAATACCAAGATGAATCAACAAAAGTATCCATTGTGTCGGTTTCTCGTCTTGCAGGATTTCCACAGGCAGGGCAATCAACATTGAGGAAGGTGGGCGAGGTTTCCATTGGATTCCCCTCTCCACTAAAGACAACATCATCAGGTAGCATCACAGGCAATTCCTCCTCAGGAACTGGAACAGTACCACATTCTTTGCAGTGGATAATAGGAATTGGAGTTCCCCAATACCTCTGTCGTGAAATTAACCAGTCACGAATTTTCCATTGAATCATTCCGCTCCCTGAATCTTCACTTTCGAGCGCTTCAATAACAGCCCTCTTTGCATCATCTCCACTCAAACCATCAAAACCGTCTCGTGCAGAATTTGTCATTTCTCCATATCCTTCGAAAGCGGAGGTTGGTGGAGAATCATTGTCAGCACCATTTTCAAGTAAAACACGTATTATTGGCAGATCATGTTCAGTGGCGAAGTCAAAGTCACGTTGGTCATGACCGGGTACGGCCATTACTGATCCAGTGCCATATGAAGCGATAACGAAATTCCCAGCATAGATTGGTATTTTCTCGCCACTCAGTGGATTAATTGCATGTCGGCCAAGGAATACACCCTTTTTCTCCTTCAACATGCCTCTATCCATGTCGGAAAGTTGCTTTGCTTCCTTCTCCATCTGCCGCCACGCTTGTTCATTTTCATGACCCTTAACTAAAACCTCACATAGAGGGTTTTCCGGAGCTAGAGTTACAAATGTGACACCAAAAATAGTATCAGGACGGGTGGTAAAAGCTTCAATTTCAAGACCGTCATCACCTTCTACTTTGAACTTAATCTGCGCACCTTCTGAACGCCCCATCCAATCTTTTTGTAGTGCTTTTACATGGTTAGGAAATTGTATTTCTTCTAGCGAGTCAAGTAGTTCTTGCGCGTACTTTGTAATTTTCAAAAACCATTGGTCCATGTCTCTTTGTGAGACTTCACTTGAACATCGCCAGCATCTTCCATTGTGCACCTGTTCGTTAGCTAAAACGGTGTTACATTGTTCACACCAGTTGACATTCGCAAAAGTTCGGTACGCTAATCCACTTTGGTAAAATTTTAGGAAAAACCATTGATTCCATCTGTAGTAATTTGGGTCATGACTCATTAATTGCCGATTCCAATCGTGTGAAAACCCCATTTGCTTGAAGTCTGATTTGATACTAGCGATATTACGATCTGTGATATCTCTTGGGTGGCCTCCTTCTTTTATGGCTGCATTTTCCGCAGGCATTCCAAAAGAATCGAAACCCATTGGGTAGATGACATTGAATCCCCTTGCTCGTCGATAACGAGCAACAGCATCTCCAATTGAATAGTTTCTAACATGGCCAATGTGCATTTTTCCCGAAGGATAAGGATACATTTCTAGGCAGTAGAATTTAGGTTTATCAGTGTCTAATGGAGCGATGAAAATCTCTTCATCAAACCACCTCTTTTGCCACTTCTGTTCAATGTTTGCAGGCGAGAATTCCTCCTCCATACAATCAACCCTTCAACGACATAGACATTCGTTACTGAATGGCCGAATCACCCGTCCGCTATCAAAGGAACGGAATTATCATGCCTCATCAAGTAAAGATGGGAAGTCGCTGGAGTTAAGCAGAATCAGTGCACGGTCAGTCAACCTGTACCGGTAACGCATGGCTACTCTCTCTTTCTCAACTAACCCCCAATCCTCCAGTGATTTGAGGTGGTATGATACCAATTGTTGACTAGTTTCCAATTTGTCAGACAATTCTTTTTGTGATAGATTTAGAATTTCATTTTCGTGGATGTCAAGGATTTGTAGAATCTTGCCCTGTAGACTGTTTGGATCAGGGGTGAGTACTGGAACGGGCAAATCATCATCTTCAGTTCTTGAGTCAATGGAAGCAGGATAATATCTAACCTTACGACCATCCTTACGCCTCCATACTCGTTCATCAGATTCCAATACTGAAAGATGGTGGGTTAACTGTCCATTTGACATTTCTAAAGCCCCAAGTAACGCTCTGAAGTGAATACCTCTGTGTAGTTCAATGTAGGCAACAATTCTACCTCGTTGGTATTCTCCACCTGATTCCTTAGTCTTACGTACCAAGCCAAGAAGAGTGAGACCATATTTTGTTGCTGGCAGTCGAATCCATTCAACTTTAGTCACAGCACCAGCGATTAGAGCGAATAAACTAGTTGATGCAACTAAAGCAACGATTGTTGGAGCCGCCGCAGGAATAGAAATTACTGGGGTTTCAGATGCTACTTCATTGTCAATGTTAGTATCTGTTGAGGCTATTTGTGCTTCACCTAGGACTTCAACCACAACAATGTGAGATACCCAGCCGGAACAAGCAGTTGGGGTGTCCACAGTTTCCTCAACCCAATATGCACCTCTGTGATTTGGTAGTGGTTTCCAGTTGTCTACTAAGGTAGATGAGTAAGCGTGTTCATTATCATCAACATCAATTAGAATCCAACATCCACCAAAATCAGTAGTGACATATTGCCAACTACCTTCGGCCATCCAACTCAATAGAATAGCATCTTCTTGCACTATTGTTTCATCTGCAACCTCGCTTTCGGATTCATCTTCGGAATTCTGTTCCTCTTCAATCAGAGGGGGATTCCAAGTATGGGCTAATTGGGTGGTGAATCTAGGTGTACCAGTGGTTTCTATGAAAATAGACCAAGTTCCTTGATTGAGTTGACCAAACTCAATTGTAAATGGGTCAAATGGTATACCATTACCAGCGGCAATCGTCTCCATAACTCCTCCAGTTTCCCCACACTGTTCATTCCATATTTGATGGGGTTGTGATTCACCAATACGCTGTAGGGTAAAGGCCAATCGACATTCTTGAGGCCAGTGAATATCCAAGTCAACTTGATTTTCTAGTTGGATTTGGAAAGTAATCGATTCTTGATCAGTTCCTGGATTGTTAGTGAGTAAATCAATCACTCTGAATTGGGCTAGGCTAGTGTCTTGCATTGATGCTAAACAGGCGGGCCCACTATCGCTACCATCGTAATTGATTAGATGTTCTGTGGTAATCCCATATTCAGGGATTGTTACCAACATTAGGTAAGAGCCATCATTGAGTTCACAAGTACTATCAGCATTCATTGACCACATTCGCTGGTCAATAGTGTATTGGCTAGTAGGGTCAATCTTTAATTCAGAAAATTCGGTTTCACAGATATCATTCAATCTTGAATCCTTGGTTATCATTCCTTCTTCAGAAATTAATTGAATAGAAACTAGACAACTGCTGTTGAATTGTAATTCAGCAGGCACTCCGGCTGAATTAACTAACTCAGTTTTAACTTGAATATTATCTGTATCAGTAATTATACCATCTAGATTATCATCACTTAGTAAACTAACAGCAACCTCAACTAAAGCCTCAGGGCGAGGCTCACCTATTGCTAGGGTTGCATCAAAGGTGCTAGTCAAACCACTCAAACCAGTTGTTGCAATTTCAACGGACCACAGCCCTGATTCAAGTTGTTCACCTCCAGAAGTAAAGTCCCAAATTAACCAACCCAAAGGAACAGATTCACCGATTCCAAGTGTAGTTCCCGAGCCACATTCTAAGTCAGTCATTGAAGGAGGATTTGATGTAGTCATTGTATTAACTTGAATTGTAACCATGCAACCTTCATCAGCATCAATGGTTATCGGGTTACTACCACTATTGGTGAGTGAAACATGAGAGTACACACTCTCTCCTGACAAATAATCTAATCCGCCACTAATAGGTGGAGCGGTGTTGACTTGTAATACCAAGTTTTCAATTAACACAGGACTGCGCTGGAATTGTATGGGCTGTACATGAGTTGCTAAACCTGACTCAAAGTTGAAATCAATTGTAACATCACCACTGTTGATAACTGCCCCAGATGCGTTTTGCCATTGCCAATCAAATGAATCAAGGCTTCTTGTTTGCCCAGCAGGTATGTCAATCGCTCGACGTTGTTCAAGGCAGACTCTGTGCTCTCGCAGAGATGTGAATAATTCATCATCTTTGTCAAGTATTTCAATTTCAACAGGGCAGGATGGATTGTATTCAATAGATTGAGTAGTTGCACCAGAATTCTTCACAGAAATTGAGATCGAAAGAGATTCTCCTCCATCGTACCAATCTGCTCCGGTTGTTGGTTCAGAAATAGAAATCACTAATTCAATGTCGTCAGAATCAGCACTTGCAGAACTAAACGCAAGTGGAGCAAGTAGGATAAAAGCTAGCCCAACAATGAGCAATCTACTGACAGAATCACGTCCCCTCATACTGCCGCCTCTTATAGAGGCGACAAACCCACTCACACTTAAGACCCGCCCTGCGCGGTAAAATCAGTAATTTCAATGCCACACCCCCCTTCGCATGATTTTGATGTTAGCCAAAGGCGAGTTTGACCGCCGAATAGAAGACGATGGAATTGAGGTTTGGGTAAGCCAACAAGGACCATTTGGAAATGTCAATACAGCATTCATCAACAGAGCCACAAATACAGTAGTAATCATTGACCCATACTCTGCTAAAAAGTGGCTTTCAGCCCTAGAAAATGAAGGTTTATCGCCGACCCACATCATTCTAACCCACACCCATAGAGACCACACATCAGGCGTTAAGAAAATCATGAAATCCCATCCTGAAATTGAGTTATGGGGGCATGTTGAATCGAACTATCCTAACTTACTTGGGCGAGTATTATTTCGTCACATAGATTTCACACATACTTGGAATCATCCAGTACATTCTGGTGAGCAATGGATTGCAGGTGGTATTACCCTTGAAGTCACTCACACACCAGGTCATGCACCAGGGCATCTCACCCTCCATGGTCATGGTGTATTTCACGCGGGAGATTTACTGTTCACCCAACGTTCTGGCAGGGTCGATCTTCCCGGTGGGGATTCACAATCTCAATGGAAAAGTGTCATTCATGCTAGGGAGATTCTCAAAGGGCTACCTAGTGATTGGCGACTAATTCCGGGGCATAATTACGAGTGGATTGATGGGACTGAACGAAATTGGGTTAGTTTATCTCAGGCATTGAAACATAATTTAGCACTGAATTCACCTTCCCTAGTTCAGTTTGAGGAACTTGATTTTTTGCGGTTTGATGATGACATGGCTAAATGAAAGCCCCTTCCTGAATTATTGCCGGGAATATATTGAAAGTGAATTTAATACCGGCCAAAAACATGAACGATGAAGAATTATTACGGCATGCTAAAATGCGATATCCCAATATCGCATTTAAACGTGGAGACAAGCCTAAATCATTCTTTTTTAATGTTGTATATTCATTAATTTGGCTTGTCTTAGTTCTTGCTGTTTCAGCAGCTGGATACCTATTTGTGAGCCCCTATTGTGGGCTTGGGGCAATTCTATCATTACTTATGTTGAAAGGACTATTGGATGTATTAATGGGGAATACTGTTCTTGTTGCTGATGGTGAATCTTTAGTATTCCGAAAAACAAAGGAGAAAACTAAGAAGGATTTTTTGATGCAGAAGAAGATGATGCAGAAATTCGCTTTCTTAGATAAAGATGAAGGAGAACAAAAACTTGAATCATTGATTTCTGATGTCCTAAGTGATGATGAAGAAAATAATCAAGAAAAGGCATTTGCGATTGCTTCATTGTTCAATATGGATAAAAACAAAGATGGACAATTATCAGAAGCAGAAACGTTGGATACAGGCTATGACGACATTCTATCGAGTTTTGGTCTTGAAGAAAATGAAAGCTCAATGAAAGAAAATGAGGATTTGGCAAAACAAATACTTCCTTATCTAGATTCAAATCCCAATGCAACTAGCAAAAATATTGTTGAGAAGTTTTCAAACATTCAATCAGAAGGCAAGTATGATCCATTTTCTTAGTGTGATCGAAAATCACATAAATTATCATTAACTTAATTTTAAGATAATACCGGTGTATAAATCAGTGGGAACTACACTCTGAATGTAGTTCCTTGTGCAGATGTTGAGTAGTCAACTTTGCCATGCATCAAATCACAAAGTGCTTTGACAAGTGTAAGACCTAGACCAACTCCACGCCTAAGTTGCCCATCCTTGACAAGCGCCTTTGAGTATGGTTCATACAATCTCATTTCAGCTTCATGAGAAATTCCAGGTCCTGTATCTGAGATTTCAAACACGACATTATCGGCAATACTACTTACTTTGAGGGTAATGTGTCCTTTTTCTGTAAATTTCACTGCGTTATCTAATAATTGTTCGAGGACTTCTTGAAGTCTCATTTCATCAATACACATTTTTTCTGGCGCATTAACCATCTCCATATGGAACTCAAGTCCTCTTCGAGTACACACCTTTCTAGCTGCCTCACTTGATTTTTCAACTAGGGCGTCAATATCATGCCATTCCGAGGTAATCCGAACAGTACCAGAGATAATGTTAGAGTAGGTGATAACAGAATCAATCATCATACGGAGAGAATCCCCTGCATCAATTATTTCCTGTAAGAATTCCTTTTCTTCAATATCAAGATTAGGTGAAATATCAAGTAAATCTGCAAACCCTAGAACACCAGAAAGAGGAGTTCGTAAATCGTGACTGAAGTTTGCAATGAATCCTGCTTGAAGATTGTGTGCCCGTGATAATTCACCGTGGGTTAGCCGCAATTCCTGAGCAGCACTTTTTGTCTCAGTTAATTGTTCTTCAAGTGCGTGTTGTAATCCAATCAATTCGGTTATGTCCTGATAAGAACATACGACACCACTGAGACGTCCATCGGCTCCGAATAATGGTTCAGCAGCGCCCATCAAATAGAGCATTCTCCCATTATTGAATTCAATACTGAATTGCCAATCACGTTGTGATTCTCCAGTTCTTAACGCTTCTAAAAGAGGACCTTCAGTAGAGCTCATGGGGGCGCCGTGCCCATCACGGAATATGTGGTCTTCTTCAAATTCATGAATCCACTCAGGAGGCGCAGGAGTGGCAGGTAAATCTGGTAGCATAATTTGTGCTGCTCTATTGGCATGTACAAGAGAACCCTGTGCATCAATTTCTAAGATAGCACTGTGCATTGAAGAGAGAAGGGCCCGCAACCTTACCTCCATAGTTGCTGGCGCGGGGCGGGTGTCAAACGGGTCCATCTATCGGCCTCCTTGTCTGTTGGGTAAGGAGATTAGGCATAGCAATTGTGCTTGAGGATTAGTCTCAAAGCAAGTCATCAAGGTCTAATGCTTCAGGCAATGCCTCAATCGCTTCCTCAGCCTGTTTTACCTCAGCCTCTTGATGAAGTTGCCAATCAGCCTTTTCCACCCATCCAAGTTCCTTGGCTTTCTCTAGGTCTCCTTGACCTAGATAATATTCAATCCATTCTTCACGACGGGCATCTTCTTCGTCAAATATTTGCTCTTGTAAGGCAACATTTTGACGCATCAATTGGCCACTACGTTTTGCTGCTTGGCGGGCAACCATAGCAACTAGGATGGCTAAAAGGAGTAGAACCCCCAAACCACCGAGTAAATATGTGCCCAATTCTTTCATTGACATTTTGTTTGAACCTGATACACCAGTATCAGCCTCTGTAATTTCACAAACTCCGGGAACTTCCCATACATTAGGGTCATAGATGCAAATGTCAGCGATATCTGACCAACCATCACCATCTGTATCTTCACAGCCAAATCGATCTTCCCACGAAGTTCCATATTTTGATCTACAGTCATCTGGTTGGAACGCATCGCGGGTAGTATTATCTCCATACCCATCTTTGTCACTGTCTTTATGTTGTGAATGAATGAATGGGAAATCATCAGGGTTGGTACCATTTGGATTATCACCCCATCCATCGCCATCTGTATCATTCCATTGAGTTATATCATTGGGGAACGCATCTGCAAGTTCAGCATCAACGATGAAATCACCAGGCCAGTTTAATTCACGACTGAAATTCCAACTTGAATTGCCCCAATTATCTCCGTACCCATCATCATCGGTATCTTTCCACTGGCTAGCAATTTCAGGGAAATCATCTCGAATGTCTGCCCACCCATCTCCATCAGAGTCAATACAGCCGTAGGTATTTCCTTTGTAACTAGTACCAAAAGTGTCTGGGCAATCATCTTTTTGTGCTGCTAGAGGGTCATCAGCGTATCCATCTCCATCACGGTCAGATGAACGCATTGGGTCCTCAGGATAAGCGTCTTCATTATCCGCTATACCATCTTGGTCTGTGTCGGGACAGCCACGAGTTGTTTCTCCCTCCATTTGTCCATACAATGTTGGACACAAATCCGGCTCATGCGCATTTTCTATGTATATGCCAGGCCATGATTGATTTCGGTCAAATACCCATGAAGCATTGCCAAAATTATCACCGTAGCCATCACCATCAAAGTCATACCATTGGGTAATCTCATCAGGGAACCAATCGCCATTGACCCCCACTGGGTAATCACCATGCCCATCTCCATCACGGTCACCACATTGGGACGGATCGTCTTTGAAGAGATCTGGATTATTGCCATGGTCGTTATCACCACAACCATCTCCATCACGGTCTAACCATTGGGTGGCATCTCCCGGGAATGGGTCACCAGCATCGGAATATCCATCTCCATCCGTATCTTTACAACCGGTGCGGTCAATTGATGAATTTCCATTAAATCCAGGACACGCATCGCCGTTAGTTCCGCTTGCGTTATCTCCAAATCCATCGCCATCAGCGTCACACCATTGGCTGGGGTCGTTTACGAAAGCATCACCAGTTCCGGCTCCTTCTCTGCAAGCTGGCCAATTATCATCAGGATCTGACCAGCCATCTCCATCCGTGTCGTAACATGCGAGTCTATCCCAAATAGAATCACCGAATATGTGGATACATCCATCAGAACGGCTAGTAAATTGCTCGTCCCCTACCCAATCACCATCACTGTCATTCCACTGTTCTGTATCAGTAGGAAATACATCGATATCATTCAATTGGTTCGGTGTCATTGTAGTAATTAGAATGCCAGGCCATTCAGAAGGTCTAATTCCAACCCAAGATGCGTTAGCGAAATTATCTCCATAACCATCAAGGTCAGTATCATCCCATTGAGTTGGATTGTTTGGTAACCGGTCTACAGATCCGTGCGGATTCGGGTCTCGAGTATCCTCGGTATTGTCTGGATGACCATCACCATCAGCGTCAGCCCATTGATATTCATCGTTTGGATAGGCATCATTCAGGTCAGACCACCCATCTCCATCAGTATCCGGACAACCAAATCGATCTTCAGTAGAAGTTCCCGCTACATTCGGGCACTCATCTGGTTCATTGGCTGGTGCGGGGTTATCTCCATATCCATCGTTATCCGAATCATCCCACTGTGTTGGGTCTTCAGGGAATGCATCATCAGCGTTTAACACACCATCATTGTCAATATCGGGGTCAACTATCCAGTGGTAAATCCCTTCGTCATTTCGTCCATGTGCTGAGATGATATAATCTCCATCAGGATGCCAACTAACTCCGTAAATGCTACCACAGCTGTTTCCACCACCGGAAGAAGTACAACCGCCTGGTCGTGGTGCTGACATAGTGTCAATAATAGTCGCTGAATTAGCATCTACTTCGAATACTCTCAGACTAGCTCCATCTGATTGATAATATGTGTGTGCTGCAACAACTTGAGTTCCATCCGGCGAATATTCAACATCATTACATGAGGTAGAAGTATCATATTTCCAATTTTGTAATCCACTTGCAACATCGTAAAGTCTTATTCTTGCTCCTGAACCTTCCCATGCTTCACAGACAGCGATAGTGTTTCCATCAGGTGACCAAGCTACTGCGTTGATTGTACCTCTATTGGTATTGATTGACCTGTTGACATTCCAACTTCCTGTATTGTAAATGTAAACATCTTCTCTTCCACCGATTAGGATTCTACTACCATCAGGACTCCAATCTACAGAATAGAACCTGCTA
>JACNFL010000002.1 GCA_014384685.1 Methanobacteriota archaeon | reverse complement strand
GAATGTCAGCCTATTAGACAACGACAGAACTGTTGAATCAGGTGGAAGCGTATTCACTACACCTGGAACCTCAACATCTCTTACTCTAATGGTAGAAAATATCGGGAACTTTGATGACAGCCTAGATGTTTCTTCAAGCCTCACACTAACAATGGCGGGTAATGACACCAATATTGACTGGCTAATTGGGGATGGAGATAGTGGCACTCTAGACGTCAACCAAAGCGATACCATTGAGTTGGCTCTAACAATTCCAGAACTAGCATGGAATGGCACTATAGCATCAATTGAATTAGAATTATCATCTGATGGCCTACTACTGCAAACTTTTACTGTTGATGTTGAAGTAATTTCACAGCCACTCTGGATTATTCGTGCTACCGGTAGTGACCTAGATGTCGGACCCGGTGGGTCAAACATCACATTGGAATTAGAACAGAGAGGGAATTCGCCGTCACGGGCTTATCTTTCTGCTTCTATTGATGCAGTCGGATGGAATCTGACTTTACCAGGTGATATGCCCTTCCTAGACCCCGGAGAAAGCATGGCTATCCAAGTGTATATTGTACCACCACAAGGGGCGATATCGGGCCCTACTGCTGAAATGACAATCATTGCACGTAATGGTGATGGAAGTGGTACTGGTGAAACTATTCTTCCTCTAAGAATTCGCCCAGCGTATGATTTCACAGTCACCACCCCTAATGATTGGGAGGGTTGGCAAGTAAGTGAATCCGGCGGCATGCCAAGAATTACTATTGCAAACCTAGGGAATGCAGCTAACCAACTTCATGTTGAACTCATAGGGTTACCATCTGGATGGGCTCCTACTGAGGCAAACATCTCACTCGCATGGGGTGAGATGAAAGGTGTACCAATTGACCTCATCCCTGATTCCAGTTGGGATCATTCAAATTTCACAATTGAAGTAAAAGTTACAGATTCAGGTGGGAAAATTGTCACCTTAAATGCTGAGCTGCTATTCTCTGATGTGGCTTGGGCAACAAGTCCTGTAATGTGGGGTTCTATCGGTGATGATAAGATAGTAAACTTCCATGGCAGTTTAATCAACTCTGTAACTACAGGAAGCACCTCCCTTGAACAAATCCAAAGTGGATGGTTACTACCTTCCCCGAGTGGAGAGGGTTCACTCGTTGTCAGTAACTCTCAAGGAGATGTGAGCCTATTTTACACCGCACACATGCAGATGACTACTAGTCGCCAAGTATCATGCGTAATGGATTCAAACCTGTCAGCACAACCATTGATATCTTGTGATATCTACAATGGTAGTTCACCCTTCACATGGTCTATTCTTCTACGTGCAGAAGATGGTACATTGGTAAATTCTAGGAACGGTGTGGTTGAGGCTGACAAAGAAGAAACTGTAAATCTTTCAGCCACGGGTTGGAATCCAACTACAGGTGTACATGAATTGACTGTCTTAGTGTTTTCATCTGATGGAAGATTACAGAGTTCTGAATCACAACATTATGTTGTTAGAGCAACGGGGTGGAACGTTGGCATTGAACTGGAAGAGGCTTCATCTGGTGATATTAATGTCTTAATCCAACGTGAAAATCACCAGATAATGAGTGACTCAATCTGCGTTGTCAAACTTGTCCAAGGAGATTGGTCAATGGATGTTTCAGTAGATATTTCTACAACCCTTGCACCAAAACTGTCAGTCCCTAGGCCAACTGGAGATTCAACGGTGCCAGTAAATGCCACCTTCTCCTGTCAAGCACCGTGGGATGTTGATGATGATCCATCTGACAACACATATGATTTGGTTCTCTCTTCCCAACCAAATATAATTCCTGTTAGTAGTGACACCGTCTATGCTATCGGAACTGGTTTGCTAATTATTGCAGTTCTCTGGTTGCTTGGAATCATTAGACCAGCATCTCTTCAACCACTTGCAACTGCTCCTAGAAAGCCTGCGAAGAAAGTGAAGCAGCAAGCGCGCCCTAAACCACAACCAAAGCCAGCGGTTGTTGAAAAAGAAAGTTCAATTCAACTGGAAGAGGATACAGCACCAACTTCCACTGAAGAAGATACAGATGTAACTGAGATTCAGGAAAGTCTGATTGAAATAGAGGAAGCAGAGCCCGAACCACCTGAGGAGGAGTTAGACGAGTTTGAATTAAGACTCAAACAGCTCCGAGATCGCCGCAGATAATCAGGTGAATATCATGTCAAATAGTAACGAAACCCCTGCATTTCACACTTTCACACTCATCCGAGGAGACATCTGTGAATCTTATATTTCAGCACTTGAACAAGCCGCTGACGGGGATGATTCGGATTTGATTTCACTAATCAAATCTGACAACGAGTTATCCCAAATTCTAGAAGATGAAGGTTGTAATATTCATGATGGAAGAGAAGGTTGTGAGAAAAGTGACTCATCATTACTACTAGTTGGACTAACTCCTTTGGACAGTTCGGGACAAAGAGTGAGAGACAGTGGTGATAGCAAAGTCAGAGATAGATTAGGGAGATACCCTTGGGGTGATGGGAACCCA
>JACNFL010000036.1 GCA_014384685.1 Methanobacteriota archaeon | reverse complement strand
TAGCAGTAATCACAGGTGGAAGTAGAGGTATTGGGGCCGCCACATCTAGGCGTCTCGCTAGTGAGGGTTACAGACTAATAATCACATATCATACAGACTCCCAATCCGCTGAAAATGTCATTTCAGATGTTAGAAAGATTGGGTGTGATTGTGTCGCAGTAAAAGTAGACTGCTCTGATTCGGGTGAGGTTATGATTCTTGCAGACCATCCTTGGATACGAGAAGGTGTTGACGCACTGGTATTGAATCATGCAATGTATGAACGTGGAAAGGCCGAGGAACTAACTCTTGAAGCACTTGAACAAACTATGAATGTCAATTTTACTGGCTCATTCCTTGTGTGGAAAGCACTCTCCCCACACCTCTCAAAGAATGCATCAATCGTAGTATTAGGTAGTCAACTCGGAATTAAAGGAACTGCTACAGGTGCTGATTATTCCGCTTCAAAAGGAGCATTGCATGGCTGGGCCCGCTCACTCGCAATTGATGTTGCCCCGAGTGGCCAAAGAGTGAATGTGGTTGCTCCTGGAACAATCAATACCGATCTAGTAGCGAATGACACACCCAAGAAAAGAAGTGTTAGGGAGGAAACAATTCCGATGGGTAGGTTGGGGACTCCAGACGAAGTTGCCAATGTCATCTCATTCCTTTTGTCTGATGATTCTAGTTACATTACTGGTGCAATTTTGCATGTTAATGGCGGATTATACCGGCCATGAATTGAAGGGTAATCAATTGCGAGCGGGTAATATGACGAAAAATGACACTGACCATTTTGATTTGTCTAAAGCAATTGAGGGCGCTGCTTCAGACTGGCTAGACCCCTCGGTCGCCTGCTTCCGATTACACTCTGAATACAATACCGCAGGCGACCAAAAACAAGCAATTGAAAAATTAATTTCTCAATTCAATAATTCACAGGAAAGAGCAGTGCTTCTTGGTGTGACTGGGTCTGGTAAAACATTCGCTATGGCACATATTATTGAAAGACTGAATATACCCACTCTAATTCTTAGCCATAATAAGACTCTGGCCCGCCAACTATGGCAAGAAATGTCGTCACTTTTTCCAGAAAATGCTGTTGAGTATTTTGTTAGTCACTACGACTATTATCAACCAGAAGCATACCTACCAAAACGTGACTTATACATCGATAAAGAATTGCAGATGAATGAACGAATTGAGCAAGAAAGGTTCGCGACAGTGGCTTCTCTTGTCTCACGGCCAGATGTCATCACCATTGGTACGGTCTCTTCGATTTACGGACTTAATCCACCTGAAACATTCCTAAAACAACATGCAAGAATATATGTTGGCCAAGCGATTGAACCGCTTGATTTAGTCAAACAGTTGGTTGAATTACAATATCAACGTATAACCGGTGAAATCTCTAGAGGTGAAATTCGTTGCCGTGGCGAAGTTGTTGATGTTTGGATGCCAAGCCGAGATGATCCGCTTCGTATTCGTTTTGACTTTGATGGAGTTACAAGAATTCAGGTGTGTGAAGCTGTTTCGTGGGAGCCTCTTGATGAGTTAGAAGAGGCTTGGATTCATCCAAAAGAATTTTTCATGACTAGCCCTGAGAGATTCGCACAGGCATTGGAAGATATTGAATTTGAGTTATCTGAAAGAACCCATGAACTGGAGAAAAATGGCAAAGAGATGGAAGCCCACCGGCTTGAAACTAGGACTACTTTCGAATTAGAAATGCTCAGAGAAACAGGACACTGTAAAGCCATTGAAAATTACTCCATGCATTTTGATGGTAGGACCTATGGTGAGAGACCATTTTGCTTGCTTGATTTCTTTGCCGCTACTGCTAAACAATTTCATGGGTCTCCTGAAAAATTCCTTGTAATTATGGATGAAAGCCATGTGACATTACCACAATTAAAAGGAATGTACGCTGGCGATCATTCACGAAAAATGTCCTTAATTGAACACGGCTTTAGATTACCTTCTGCTGCAGACAACAGACCCTTGCGTATAGATGAATTTCAAAATCTTGTTCCACAAATGTTGTACGTATCAGCAACACCAGGTGAAAGGGAATTGAGACACCTTGCTGAGGTAACTGGGCAAAATGTTCCCAAAGAGTTACTCCATGTACCAGGGGGCGGCGGAGTTGTTGAACCTGAAATGCAAAAACCAAAAAAGACGCCTAGTATTCTAAAATCTCTTGAAAAAATTGAGGGAGTTGTGCGTATGGAAATCCGTCCCACAGGGTTACTTGACCCAGAAATTGAAGTCCGCCCTACTGAAGGACAGGTCCAAGATTTGCTTGACGAGATTAACAAATGTGTATCCAATGGTGAGCGCGTATTAGTTACAGTTTTGACTATTAAATTCGCTGAAGAAGTTTCCAATTATTTACAAAAAATGGGAGTAAAAGCGCACTACCTTCATTCTGAAATAGACACAATTGAGAGATCTGAAATCATTAAGGCTTTGCGAATTGGTCACATTGATGTGATTGTAGGAATTAATTTGTTACGGGAAGGGCTTGACATCCCAGAGGTTTCGTTAGTA
>JACNFL010000148.1 GCA_014384685.1 Methanobacteriota archaeon | reverse complement strand
AAAGTACAAAATGAAAAGATTACGAAGAGGGTAGAAATGTTGCCTCATCTTGAGGATCGTTTGCAGCGACTTGAAGGCGCCCTTAAAATTCTCAAAGTAGAATCAGAGCGGCATAATATTCTTGAAGCAAAAAGAGAAAAAGTGAGCATTCAGGCTAAAACCGCGGCTCGTCAAAGAGGGGACGGAATTGCTGCCACAGACAAGGCAGGAGCCGACGCAGCAGCAACGGTCATTGATGAAGGGACGACTGACCCAGACCGCCTCATTGCTGCCCAGAAATTACTTGATGATAATGCAGTTGATGGTATACTTCACATCATTAGAGAATGTAGTGAAGCGAGATGGGAGCACAATGCACCTGTCCGTATTGGAGCGAGAATGGCTCGCCCCGAAAAAGCAGCTCACAGATTGATGAAAACCTCAGTTCATTCATTATTTCCAGTAGGCACTCAGGGTGGCCCCCAGCGTTTACTCACGGTCGCGTCAAGCAAAGGTAATCTAAGAATCTCAATGGGGCCGCGTGAATGTACTAAATGCGGGCGTGCTTCACCATTTACAAGATGTCACCACCGCCTTGATGCAGACGATTTCTCATCAACCTGTAATGGTAGAACTTTAGCAATTAAATCGTCAAAATCGAATAGCCGGCGACAAGGAGAATTTCAAACGGTTCCATTAACAAATATTCTTGAATCTAAGATTGAAGAATTGGGTATTGACAAAATTCCAAAGGTGAAATGTGTGAAGGGCTTAACTTCCAAAACCCAAACACCGGAACCTCTTGAGAAGGGAATATTACGTGCACGTCACAATTTACCGGTGTTTCGCGACGGGACTGTGCGGTTCGATATGTCTGACATTCCAGTAACCCATTTCCGGCCATGTGAGATAGGAACTTCTTGGCAACGCTTGGTGGAACTAGGTTATGGTTCAGACGTGGATGGTAATCCATTGGAATCAGACACTCAAGTTGTTGAGTTGTTTCCTCAAGATTTCATTCCTAGTACGAAAGGTATTGACCACCTATTGAACACCTGTAATTTCATTGATGATTTGCTAATTAGGTTTTACAAAATGGAGCCACATTACAATGTGGAAGAAGTGGAAGGACTTGTAGGGCAGATGGGGATTGCTTTAGCGCCACACACATCTGGTGGTGTACTGTGTAGAATCATTGGATTTACTGATGCTTCAGGTGGCTATGCACACACACTTTTCCATGCTGCTAAACGTAGAAATTGTGATGGTGATGAAGATTGTATTATGTTGTTACTAGATGGGTTACTGAATTTCTCTAAACAAATACTACCTGCTAATAGAGGTGGGAGAATGGATGCCCCTCTTGTTCTTACTACACGCTTGAATCCAGCAGAGTTAGACAAGGAAGCCCTGAATGTTGATTCTTCGTGGTTCTATCCCCGTGAATTCTATGAAGCGACTACCAAAATGCCTCATCCAAAAGAAGTTACTGAAATCATGGATTTCGTAGAAAAGAGAATTGGGACAATTGGTGCACTACGAGGATATGGATATACCCACGATCTAACATCATTAGACGCGGGGCCATCCAATTCTGCTTACAAGATTCTTGAGACCATGGTTGACAAGATGAATGCACAAATTTCCTTGGCCCAAAGGTTACGCGCTGTTAATGTGGAGAAGGTAGCTTCATCTGTTGTTGAATCCCACTTCTTCCCAGACTTGAGAGGCAATTTATTGGCTTTCACTCGTCAAAAATTCAGGTGTGGGCGCTGCGGAGAAAAATTCCGAAGGGCACCACTGTCCGGTAAATGCATAAAACCGATAAAGGCGACTACAGGCACTGCAGCAATTACTCGAAGCGAAGGCCCAATGCAATGTGGTGGCAACCTCATCATGACTGTATCAGAAGGGGCTGTAAGGAAATATGTCAAAGTGGCAAATCATGTAATGGAAACGTTTGGAACATCAAACTATACTCAACAAAAATATGCGGTATTAGCAGATTCACTTGATAGTTTATTCAAGAATGACCGCGTAAAGGTGTACACATTAGATGACTTTTTCTGACGAAGTTTCCGTAATCAGGTGAATATACCAATATCAACGAATCAATCCGGCATTATGTTTATTTGCCGAATAGGTTGATTCCTAGTATGGCCAAGACACAGGGTGGTGCATTTACTGCCCACCATGTTCAACGTTGTTTTGGCCTGGATTGTGTTGGTCACCACAGTCCTCATTTAACCCGGGACTCCGCCGCCTTGCATTGATCTTCGTCTCTTCTTCATTCGGGGCGGCGGATGCGCCCACATAGTTTCTCATTCTGAATAATGGTTAATCATAAGTGAAATGAGTTGAAATATTAGATTATTATCGAATTATCAATTCTTTGAATTTTAGGTGATATATTGACTTCAAATAAAACCAATCTCCATCCTCTATTAGAGAATGTGCACCCAGTTATTCTAAAAGATGGCCAATCATATTCTGATTACATGAAATCTCTTGACACACCTAAATGGTACTGGGTGTTACTAGGCAGAATCGTGGTACTTTCAATCATTGGCTTTTCACTTTGGTATTATCAATTTGAATCACTAATTGTCGTCACCATTTTATTCATTCTAGTGGTACCAATGGAGAAAATATTTCCTCGCCACCGAGGTCAAAAAGTACGCAGACCAAAGTGGAAATTAGACGTTTCCTATGCACTTTCCCAACCCTTTCTCAATATTTTCGGCGTTATTTTTGCTGTATTCATCAGCTTTTTTTCGTTTACTTGGGTTCTAGGTCTCGTTGTTCGTTATTTTGGTATAGTTGAAATGATACCAGGTTACATTCAACCAGTAGTTGCATTCATGTTATTCGATTTCTTTGGTTATTGGGCACATCGTTGGTATCACGAAGTTCCCGAATTATGGAAGTTCCATGCGATTCACCATTCTCCAGAGCATATGGATTGGATTAGTGGATTCCGTGTTCATCCTATGGATTTTGCATTAATCGGACCCGGATTCTTTTTCTTGATTTTCGCAGGGTTTAGTCCAGAAACAAGTGGTATCCTCGCCATACTTCAGATTCTCACAGGTTTATTCCTACACGCCAATGTAGGTTGGAAACTGCGTCCGTTACACCGTCTGATACCAACACCCGAATTTCATCATTGGCATCATGCTAACGAAAAGGAAGCACACTGTTCCAATTACTCGGGATTCCTTCCATTGTGGGATATCATATTTGGAACATATTACATGCCTCCCGACAAGCGTCCAGAGAAATATGGGGTTGATGAGGAAATACCAGAAGGAATGCTAGGCCAATTGAAATATCCAATTCAAGGATGGGGCAATCCATTGAGATTCATCATTCATCCATTCCGTACTATCGGTTCATGGTTGAGATTTTCTAAGCAGGTTTTGAAAGGTGTTTGGCATTCAACTACCCGCAAACGGGAGCCTTATCGCCCATTATTCAGAGATTAAGTATCGGTGTTCTTTCTAGGTTTGACATCAGAATTCGTCATCATCTTCCATACGCTTCCACAAATCTCCAACAGTTTGAATGTCCTTGTCAACCTTCGTTTTTCCTTCAAGCCCGGCAACAGAACCTTGACCTAGTTCATCATCAGATTGGGTTACTTCAGATTCTGGTATTCCGCTGTCTTCGGATTCATCCTCAGTTGTTTCTTCAAACCGCTTTCGCATTTCTTCTCTTTCAGATTCAGAAGTTGCACCCAATTCAATTTGGAATGATTCAACAGCCGCCCCACCATCACCTTCCATTTTTTCATGGAGAGATTCCCATTCTTCTTTGTGACGTTGTTTGTGAAGTGGCAGTTTTTTCTTCGTTAACCGTTTCCTTCTTCTCATTCTCCTTACCGCTTGGTCAGTTACTAGAATCAGAATTCCAAGCACATTAGCAATTATGTATCCGATGGTCTGATGAGGTGAATAAATCCAATATCGCATGGTGAACTCACCATCAACAATTCGCCCAGCTTCATCCCAAGTAATTCTAGTGCCATTGGCAGAATAGAAACGAAATTCCAAAACGTATTCACCAGGTGGAATAGTATCCCCATAATCGCCGCAATCTTCATTCAAACCACCTGACCACATTCTAGTTGGTCCTGAAAGAGGTGTGGTAGGATCATCAAAGTCACCAGAATCTACTCTTTCCTTTGTTTCTACTTCCCATAATTCCCATGAAGCAGTAATGTTAGAGTGTTCTGAATAAGTAGTTCCGAATTGGCAATCAATCTCAAAAGGGAGTTCAGCACCAAGAACATCCGGGGCAGTCATTTCGTAATATTCTCTGTGACCTCCTTCTTCAGAGAGTACGGGATGGGGGGTTGCTATAGGTGAGAAACCCATCCAAATCAGATTTAACATCAACCAAGTGATAATTGCTGCCCAAGGTCTAATAGGGGTATTTGGGTCAACTTTTTTCTTTCTTTTCTGCATCAAAAAGACGTCCCCCTCAAGATGTCGAGAACCGCTTCCATCCATTTCAGTTTCCGCAGTTTGCGCACTGGGTCAGTAACACCAGTCCATCGCCCAATCTTATCACTTCGAAAACCAATTAGTCTAATTTTCTTATTTGGAATCCCACACGCGGCGACTATACACGCGGCTCTATCACCATCGGTGAAGCCACCTGGATTGTACATCCCTTCAATTGGTTGGGGGCACTGATGAGTAAGG
Source organism: Methanobacteriota archaeon (assembly GCA_014384685.1). Next base: position 7,603 of record JACNFL010000148.1, on the reverse strand, counting down.
ATGAGGGTCGGACAATTTTGTTTTAGAACAGGGAGTAGTTCCTGCCATTCCTGTTGGTTGTCCCCATGTGCATGAAGGGCAAATGGAATCTTTTGTTCACTTGCTCGTTGCATTGCATCTCCCCCATCACCATCTGATACAACCAATGCGAGACGATTCCAAGCGGATTGTGCAAGTTGAGGCGGCAATTCATCAAACACCCCGACACTCCCATCAGCAGCCACAAATTGACATTTATCATCCAATAAAAGCAGGTCATCGGGTTCCACCGCAGCACCAAGAATAGCGATTTCTTCAGCCTCTTGAAGAATTGAAATCAACCGCTCAGTAGCACATTTAACAGCATCAATATCCGTACATGATTGTTGGAGAGCTATCGCAGATTGTTGATCAGATTTCAAATCCCATCCAAAGTCAACCCGCACCTCGTCTTGGATGCTAACTAAGGCGGCATTAACTGCATCTAAACCAGTCTCTTGCTGTGCCGGCATGGCTCCCCCTCCAAACCCCCGTCAAACTGAGAGTTCAAGAACCCGAGCGAAGCATCACAGTACGCTCATGCCACTCCCGCGCCGCTTCCCGACCATCGAATCACCCAGTTTACTGGCCCGATTCCCCTTTCTCCCACAAGGTGAGGAGTGGTTGAAATCTCTCTTAGCGGACAATAATATTGACCTTGATACATTGATTGAGGGCGAGTGGGTTGAACCAATTCGAATTCGTGGGGTACACAGAATGTTGGAATCCATTAATCTTACAGAGGGTGTGTCATCAACTACTAGACATGATATCCATGAACCCTATGGCCAAATGGTAGAAGGTTTGGGTTTTTACTATGCTATGTTAGTGGTTTGCGCATCTTTTGACGAAAGACTAGTGAAGCGTTGGGTAGAAGGTGAAGCTAGTAGAGCCGACAAGTTGCTAGGCGATGCTATTGATGAACAAACATTTGAGTTAGTTACACACACATACCTTTCCGATGTCCGCGTTAAAGTACAATCTGTGGCAGGTGTATCAATACACGCCGCCAAATCTTCAACTCTCATATATGAGATTCCAATGACAGATTTTATTGAACTTTCACCGCGAATTACTGGTAGTTATTGGCGTATGGTTAACCGCCCAATTACTGATGGTTGGGTAACAATGTGTGCCACCAAAGCTGAGACATCAAGGCAGCGTTTAGCCCGCCTCTTGAAAGAAAGAATCCGCCAAGTGTTAGTTGAAAGATGTCAAATTAACATGGAAAAAATGGATGATGAATTTGCAGCAAAATTTGCTGACCCAGTTGGCAAAATGGTAGCGCAACTACAACATAGTAAGGGCCAAGAAATCAAGGTTACCGCGGCTCATGAAGGTGATTGGCCACCCTGCATGACATCAGCAATTGCTGACCTTGCCCAAGGTGAAAATGTCAACCATGCTGGTCGTAGATTCCTAGCAAATATGAGCCGAGCCCTAGGCCTCTCAATTGATGAAGCCGCATCGTTTTTTGTCAATGCTCCTGACTATAATGAGGGTACTACCAAGTATCAATTAGGCCATCTTTACGAAGGTGAATACACACCTGAGAAGTGTAACACATTGAAATTACATGCTAGATGCCCTGTTTCACAAGGTACAATCAGTGATTCACTTTGTAACTTAGAATGGATGACACATCCTCTAAAATATGTACGTGCGCAACAGCGCCGAAGGGCCCGAGATACACCCCCCGAACAACCATTAGTAGAGCCCCAAGCAATAGAAAACAGTCAAACCAATGGTGCTAAAGGGGAAGAAGAGGACAATGATTCATAGCGGGGTAACACCCCAGCCACTTCAGGAAAGGCCAGGTGAGTAAGGATGACGAGAACTCTAGTGTTATCTGTTGACCGTGATGACGACCTCGGCAAGAAGGCCGGAATCCGCGGCCCAATAGTTGGTCGTAAAGAGGTTTTAACCGCCGCACTTCGGCTAGGAATTGCAGATCCAGAAGAGAGTGACACAAATGCAATTCTTGGTGGCCTCCACCTTCACGACCAGTTGAAAGAAAGCTGTGAATCAAATGATGCAGTCGAAATCGCGGTTCTTACTGGCGACGAACGAGTGGGCGTTCGTTCTGACCGAGCGATTGCTAAGCAACTGGAAGAAGTGATTGAGAAATTTCAACCTGACCGAGGCGTGATGGTTACTGATGGAGCAGAAGATGAGAGCATCCTTCCAATCATTCAATCACGGCTACACATTGACCATGTTCAGAAAATTATTGTTCGCCAATCAAAAGGGATTGAGGGCACTTACTATTACATCGTAAAGGCGATTGAAGATGAAAAGTGGCGGATGAAACTACTTGTCCCTCTCTCAATTTTCCTCATAATGATTGGGCTTGGATTGATTCTTCCAAACGGTGGTGTCATTATCGGTATGATGCCATTATTCATTGGTATCTATTTAATGGCTAAAGGATTAGGTGCAGAACAACATCTTAATCGAATAATGAGGGATATGAGAGAAAATGCTGATGCCGCCATTGTTTCATCGATATTATGGTTCTCTATGGTGTTCTTCTTTATCTTTGCAATTGCCGAAGGTTTACGTGTTTATTCGACAAATATGGCATTATCAAAACCACCCGGTGGACTTGAAATTATACTACTCGTGTTACAGGGCGCGGTAACTTGGATTGTTTTGGCGTTTCTCACATTAGCCCTTTCTCTGCTAGTTTTGAAGATGAAAAAGGGAACATTTAGTGGAAGAACAGTGCAACTCATTGCTTTTGGTATCGTTATCTGGACACTATGCAGTGCTGGATTAGGGATGGCATTAGAAGTTCTCAACCAAACATATTCTCTTGACCCAACCACACTCTGGGATGATTGGAATCAAGCAATCGGAGCGTTGGTGTTATTCTGGGCGGTTAAGGGTGTAGTCAATTCAATTAGTCGCCAAGAAACCTCTGGTAGTTATTGGGGCATCTGATTAGAATCCTTGGTTTGGTGGTTGTTGTCCACCAATTGGCGGGAGAGTTTGACCTTGCTGAGTTGTTTGTTGTTGCAGAGGTTGGCTTGCTGGTTGCTGAGTTGCAAAGGCTGGATGAACCGCTCCACCCACCATCGGTTCCGCAGAACCAGGTTGCTGCATTGGCATGCCCCCCATTGGTTGAATGGTGCCATCTGCTTGCTGAACCATCATCACTCCTTGCTGGGCCTTGTTATCCTTAAGTGTGAAGATGAAGATTACACCTAATCCGATTACACAGAATGAACAGCAAAAGCCCATCATCCCACCAAATATACTCATTACACCGCCGATATCCACTGCCATTTCTGTCACGACAACTGATCCAGTACCGCTGAATTCAACTTCCCAAGTACCCGGTGTGTATACAACAATTTGACCAACATATGTGTGGCCTGGCCAGTCGTAGTATCCACAGTCATTTGGCTCTTCTTCACAAGGGATGAAGCGGTTATCTAAATCTCCCCCTACAAGATCAACGTTGACAGTTCCCCCATCTTCAACAAAGACAAAGTATGAACTCATGACATCAAAATTACCTTGATAAGTATCCGGTGCCGTACCACTCCACACTTCAACTCCATTTGGGTTCTCAGCAAGGTCAGAAAAAGTTGAGCCACCTCCTGCAACTGCTAGAATAACACTACCAATGAGTAATGCAACTCCAAATCCAAGGGTAATCTTCGTCATGATGTGCATGAATCCCCGTTCAATGCGGTGACTTTTGAGGCTTTGGCAACATGATTGTTGAATAATATGGTGCTCAATTTTCAAACATTGCTTCATTCATGCAATTCGGACAAGTCACTTTGATTGGTCTAACCGCGGGAATTCCAAGTGGTGCACTACAGTGTGGGCAAAGGATTGCCTGTTCAACGTTTGACTGGCGAGATTGACCATCATGACTAGGGTCATAGCGAACTCGATAGCGGTGCGCGTTTTCAATATAATTCGGTTGTTGCCCAGATGTTGTTGGAGCCTCTGTTTGACTTGGGGGGCCAATCATTTCTTCATATCCTGGATTATTAATTGTAGGAGTGCCACCCTGTTGGTAGATTTGTAATTGCTCTTTCACTTGTTCAGTAGTCAAATTATTTTCCCGCGCAATGCGGTCTAATGCCAACAATCGGTCATATTCATCCATCTTGTTAAGTTCATTCAAGACGGCGTCACTGAGTTGTGCCATAATTCACCTCTGGTGTGCTTACTCTCATCAAGGTTCGCACATATTGTTGGGTCTGATGTTTTAGGTTTACATGGATGCATCTGATTCAAATAGGTTGGGTCGTCCGGCCCGCTTCGAGGAGATAATGTATGAGCCTTCTAAGAGCACGAAAAAAGACAGAGACAAACCGAAGGAGTAGGCCTTCAAATAGGATTGCCCGCGAGATTCGCGAGTTGACTTGCGGGAAGGTTATGTTGGCCGCCCACGAGGTAGATGAGATGGATTCCATTGATGATGTTATGAGGTTGATTGTAGCAAAGGATTGGGACCATGTCATGGTCACCGATGAAGTGGGTAATTTGGTTGGCCGCGTTCATGCAGTTGACTTGTTGAAACTCATCATGAACAAGCGCATCAATCGCGACCACTTCTGGATGGAAGCAGTACCTATTCTACAAGCCGTCACTCTGCCCCCGTTGCAAGTGAAAACAACAACTCCACTAATGGTGGCTGCAACTCTAATGTTGACTCACGACCTCAACCAAATTGCAATCACAGATGTTCATGGCGTGTTGGTTGGGCATGTTTCCCATGCAGTAGTTGCAAGGCATTTACCTCGCTTCTTGCTCTGAATAATTAGGGCACAAGTCTCTCATTGAGGATGCCCAAGAGTTGCGTTGCTAATTTGTCAAATGGAGTTTTTTCTGATTTGATAGTCAGCGAGGTTTTTGCTTCAGTTCCAGAATTGCGAATACCAATGCTCAACCGCTCTTCATCAATAATTCCTTCTAACAGAAGAAGGCTGGTTTCCCCAGCAATATTTTTTCGAGATAGGGTAGCAGTCGGCAACGACTCTTCAACCAGTTGCACAACCTCATCCGCAAGTTTGTTTTTCCCATCCCACAAAGTGCGGTCAGTTCCTTTTACTGAATGACGAACCTTCCAACCCCTAGGGATATCAGTTCTATTATCACCAAGTTTTGCGCGCGCGTAGAGTTGAGCAAGTAGAGTAGCAGCCCCATCCCCGGCGAAACCCCAGTGGCCAATTTTGGTTGGGTGAGGTACGGGCATTACGATGTGCCCCGAATCTTCGCAACCACAAAGTGTGGGTATTGATTTCTGCTGAATTAGTTGTCCTGCATTACCAATAGTTGTACTAAGGGCAGCTGAAAGCCACCGGTCACCTATTGCGGTTTGAATAGTATCAATACCAACACTAGCACAAGCAGCGGGTAGAAAGAGGTCAGACTCAATACTATGAGCGAGAGTCAAATCATCATTTTCGCCATCTATGAGTGAATTCAACCAATCAAAAGCCATCTGATCCCCATCGACTATTTTGATTCCCTTTTTTGTTGCTTCTAATAGAAGACAGCGATCACCATCTCCATCTAATGCAGCAGCAACGAGTTGTCCATTAGACCATGGCGCCATTCCATCATTCTCTTTGAGTCGTTCAGCGATTTCAATTAGTAGCAGATGTTGATGTTCAGTTTCCAAAAGTTCAGCAATGCTCCAACTATCTGTGGAATTAAATTCCCCGGCCCCACAATTGTGATTGATTGGCTGTTCTAGAGATGAGACTTCTTCGCAGTCAAGACCACGTCTAGCAAGTCCAAAACTAAACCAGTCAGTACTCGCTCCACCAGAGCAATCAAGAATTAATCCTTGAGGAGAAATAGAGTCTCCCATCGAATCTACATCAACACCAAGTGTTGTGGAAAGGACATTTAACCAATTTTTCAAATGCTTCCGGTAGGCTTTCAGTCCATCGAATAGGGGAAATTCTTGTGAATCCAATGTTTGGGATGATGGCCCTGCTTGAGGCTGCGAAACGTAGTTCCAAGCATGAACTGAAATCAAATCTTCCAATGGTGGCATTGATTTGTATCCATTTTTATCAAACAGTTTCACACCAGAATCTGTAGCAGGATTGTGACTTGCTGTAACCATCATTCCAGCATCAGCTTCTAACAGCAGCAAACAATGGTGTAATCCAGGCGTGGGTAGTTCACCAACTAATTGGATTACGCAGCCAGCTTTCCGGAGTCCCACTCCTAATGATGATACCAATTTGTCGTTACCACTTCTTCGATCCCAACCGACCACTACAAGAGGTGGTTTTTCTCCATCCTTCTGTTCAATGATGACCGAGCCAGTAGCAAACCCAATTACACGCATTAAGTAAGGTGAAATTTCTCGTTGCAAAATCAATTTTTCAATTGGATTCTCAGACTCATCACAACTCGAAATTAAACCGCGAATGCCATCAGTTCCGTGCAATCTTTGGCCAATCATTTAGGATCACTCCTCAATAGTTGAATCAGCATCAAAAACTCCGCTGACAGTGACATTTGGCCAAATGTTTGTATTTGTTCCAATAATCACTCCAGGATTAGTAACCGCATTACAACCAATTGCAACACCATCTCCAAGAATAGCGCCAAATTTTCTTAATCCGCTATCAACACTTCCTCCTTCAAGCCCACGCACAAGAACTGAGCGCCCATCATTTCGTAAATTAGACAACTTACAACCGGCACCAAGATTCACATCTTTCCCTAATATTGAGTCACCGACATAATTGAAGTGAGGTGCTTTTGCACCTGGTAGGAGCAGTGAATGTTTCACTTCTGATGCATGGCCTACTACTGAATCACAGCACAACCATGTGTATGGGCGAATATAGGCGCCGTGCCTAACCTCAGCATTTGGACCAATATAGCACGGCCCTTCTATTCTGACACATTCTCCAATGCTAGCTCTATCATCGATGCATATAGGGCCTTTTGAATCATCAATAGAAACTGAATCAGGTAAATCTGGAATTACATGACCATACTGTTCAAGTAAAGATTCCAATTGATTGTTCAGTGAATCCTCATGAGAGGGGTCTAGAATCAACCATACTGGTTCATCTTGTTCGGGTAGTTTTGGGATATACCCCGAATACTCGTTTCGTTTCACCATGCTTGGCCATAAATGTGGCGTGGTGAGGCTGGCGAGAGGTACTGCCATGTTAGGCCGAGACCCTCAATAGGCTTGATGCTTTCACTCGTTTAATACCCTAGGTGCAGAATCTAAAACCGTATCACTGCAACCCGATGCGAACTGTTTGAAGTTGTCTTGGAACATTAAAGCCAACTTATCCGCCACCGCTTCAAATTCAGCATCATTTTCCCAAGTTGTTTTAGGATTGAGAATTTCACTTGGTACACCTTCACATGAAGAAGGGATTTCAAAACCAAAACGTTGGTCAGACACAAATTCTGTATTATTGAGTGTCCCATCCAATGCCGCATTGAGAAGTGCTCTAGTCCACCTGATTTTGATTCGGTCACTATTTCCATATCCACCTGCGACCCAACCGGTATTCAGTAACCAGCATGAAGCGTTGTTTTCTGCAACTTTCTTAGACAATAAGTTGGCATAGACGCT
>JACNFL010000203.1 GCA_014384685.1 Methanobacteriota archaeon | reverse complement strand
AACCCCCGAACAGACTCATTGGAACCATTACTATGAGCAGAAATGCGGTAAATCCCCACATTCCAAATCCGAGCCATGAAAACCACCTTCTAAAGGACCCTAAAGCAAAAAAAGCGACTGTGAGGATCACTCCTTTTTCAACTAAGTTTCTAGTATCATCTAAATTATTAGTATCATCTACTTTAGGTTCAGTAGTCTTATTTTCTTCAACAACAATGTTTTCTCGGCTGCTTAAATAAAAAATAAGCGGTGTAGCATTGGTTATTTCAATGCCAATATTTTCTTGTTGTGAATCAAGGGTATAATTTGCCCAAATAGTTGGTTCACGGCTAAGGCCCTCTACATAGGTACCACGAGCTGATACTTCGTACCACACTCCTTGAACCAAGAGTAGCCCGAGCAGCGCTACTGCTGCCGCTACTACGCCTTGGCGCACATGTTCAGTCCGCATTGATTCCACTCGTGGTAATTCATTCTTGACGGCGCGGCATGATTCTTGCTACCATTGCCGCTCCAATTACTACGAATCCTACAGAGATGAAACCAGGACCAGGTAATCCCAACAAACCACCAGATTCTGATTCTTCCACACTGGTTTCAGATTCTTCTTCTTCACCGGCTGGAGGTGCAGGAGGCTCGACTACCATACTCTCAGGTGCGTGTTCTCCTAGAGCGGCTACGATTGCCGATACATCATGAGCTGCAATTGGAGCCAATTCCTCGATTGTGTCAGCAGTTTCAGCAGCATCCTCTGCTTCATCAGCAGCAGCACCAACCAAATATTCTATATGGATTTCAACTGGTGGATTATTGTTGTAGGCTGATGTTTCGGGTCCTAGAACTGAGTACACATTACCAGCCTCGGTTTCTCCAAGAAGTTGGAATCCAACAAATCTTGAATGTTCATTGCTCCACAAAGCGGCATAATCACCATCAACATATGGGAACTCAAATTCAACATCTTCATATTTTTCCATCTCAAATTCTAGTTTCTCTCCAACTGATTCCAAATTCTTGGCGAAGTCAGACTCTTCAAAAGCACCATAAATATTCATTGCTAATTCCTCCAATTCTGATACTAAGTCCTCTTCATCTACACCTTCATCAGAGCCGTCAGCGCAATCATCTTCGCCATCATTTACATAATCTCGAGGGATTTCTTCACCATCATCACAAGTGAATGTGTCAAACACAACAGTTTCCTCAGCATCTTCAGTCCAACCTTCAAACGCCTCCATCATTGCTTCAGCAGCAGTGGTTTGGTCACCACTTCCCCTAACTGCATTTCCTAAGGAATAGCCAAGCATTATGCTCATTCCTGGTGGGTAAGGATCCATCATAACTTCCGTTGCTGTAGTAGTGGTTCCACCATCATCAATAGTTATTGTTTGCTGGTCACCGAATGTATATGGTATTTCAAAACCCAATCCATCTTCCATCATCCAGTCATCGTCATCTGAATCAAAAGTACCTGCATCTGGTATTGCATCTGAAATCTGCAAATCTAAAGCATCTGCTTCAAATCCAAATTCATCCATTGGTAGACCAGTTAGAGAAAGGTCATATGATTGTGTAGTTGCATAAGAACCAGTGATTTTACCACAAGTTGCTTCACATTCCCAGTCAAAATCATTACCATTATTCATCATGTTGAGAACATTACTAGGGTGTTCAAGACGCCATTCACTACTAATGGAATCAGCAGCCCATCCCAAATCAATTCCTGCATTAAGGTCCATCTCAAATGAGTCACCATTACCAGAAATATCAGTATAGAGGCCCATTCCGGCACCAATTCCCCAATTTGCGGATGCATCAAGGTCAGAACCAACCAACATCATGTCTGAGGTTACATAGTCTGTGTACAATAAGTCCATCACAACAATTGTTTCATAATCGGCAGAAAGTACAACTTCCATTGAAGGTGCACCCATTACAGTAGTATCATCCCAATCTACCATAAATCCTGCATCATACAACATTCCATGACGTAGCGTGATTTCTGTAACTCTGGTTGACACAGTGTGAGTATCTCCACTGTTATCTGTGATTTGTTGTTCGGTAGAATCGTCCCACTGCTCAACATAAAATGATGTGCTACCACTGTAAATATTCAAAATAGTGAGGTTAAATCCACCATAATCTGCTGAATCTTCTATGTCTTGAATAATGTCATTATATGGCAACCCAGTCATCGCCTCAATGTCAGCATTCAGATTTTCCCATTCATATTCAACACCCCAAGATATTGAATCATTTCCTTCTGCCGCTGCTGTTGGAATTGCTGAGATCATACTCAGCGTCAACAATGCGGTCACAATACAAGCCGTTCGAAACTTACTTCCGTCCATGAAACTTTGATGAGACACCGAGGAGTATTAATGTATTGATGGCATTTTCAAAATTAAAGGATGGTTTCAATTGAAAAAAAAGAAAAGTTGGGAAGGCAGGGTGCCGAAGCACCCTACCCTCCGCGTTTTCGAGGTTCTTAGGAGGTGATCCACCTGCAGGTTCCCCTACAGGTACCTTGTTACGACTTA
>JACNFL010000169.1 GCA_014384685.1 Methanobacteriota archaeon | reverse complement strand
TGCATGGATTCCGAAGCGACCAATTACGATGAGAGCGCAACTGTGGATGACGGTTTGTGCGTATATCCGCCACCACCCGTGCTAGGGTGCATGAATGCAACAGCCACCAACTACGATGAGAATGCGACAGTGGATGATGGCTCGTGTGCGTATCTTCCGCCACCGGAACCCCCGGCAGATGATGATGACCCGCCCATCGATGATGACGACAATGAGGATTCGGGCGGCATCGAATCAGAAACACCACAGAAATCCGGAATCGTAGAGAATATCAGCATGATGAACATCGTTCTGGTAGTTGTCCTAGTTCTACTGTTGAGCGTGTTAGTGTTGCTTCAAAGCGGTCACAGACGTCGCTAACATGCTTGAGTGGACACACAAGGTTCTGAACCCTTACTCTTCTTCAGAGGGTGGATTCTTTGAGAGCATGATGGCCATAGGTTTGGTACGTTCATCATTCTCAAGCGCTAACTTCATGATAACTCCAAGGGGTACTCCAAGAACCATTCCCATTAATCCCCATAGCCAACCCCAAAAGGCGACTAGAAGAAGTAGCGCAATCGGTGAAACGTCAAGTCTCTGACCCGAAAGTTGTGGTTCAATGAAGCCACCCCAAGTCTGCTGATTAGCAACTAAGAAGATTATCAATAATGCGAGCGTTGTTGGCTCAAATAGAACGAATCCAAGAATAATTGGAGGGATTGTGGCTATGAGCCCGCCAATGTATGGTACGAAGTCAAGCAGGAAAGCGATACACGCCCACAAAAACCATCCAGGGATTCCAAAGAAAAATAGAATCAATGCTACAAAAATTGATTGCCCGAACGCTACCGACGCTCTCGTGGCGACATAGGTGGTCACACTTTCCCCAGATCCTTCTGCGATGTTTTCGAATCTAGCCACTTGGTCAGGGTAGGCAGCCCGTAGTCGGTTGGGAAGCGACTCAGCCTCAAGGATGATGAAAATCAGGAAGATGAGAGTAGTTACTACTCCTCCAGTAAAACTAGCCAAAGAGCCGAGGAAACTCTTTGACATCGCTTCAATAGATTCAACCCCGACTTGGTCAACTACTGAACCTAACTCAATTGAGTAACCAAATAGGGTCAGCCCTTCAAGCCAAGCAACTTTTGCATGGAATTGTTCTGTTAGTTGGGGAACTTGATCTGAAAAAGATTGCAAATTCGCATACAGAAGAACCGCTACTAAGGAGATGAATCCAATTGTGAAAGACACTAGAATCCCATATGCCATCAAAGGATGGCCATAGCGCTTCTCAAGCCATTGTGCTGGAGGATAAATCAGGAAGAAAAGCAGGATAGCGACCACGAATGGTTGAATCACAGATTTTAGATGAATAAGTGCCAATACAGATACAAATAACAGAATGGCAACATTTGCCGCAGTACTCAATTTCACGCCATAGAATCTGTCTACTTTCCCCATCGTCTCACCTCACGCTTCAACCTCGCGTGTGCGGGTCAGGTTAGTTAGCATTTCATTGACTAACTGTTCTAGTCCAAATTCAGAATTCCAGCCCCAATCATTGCTTGCTTCTGTATCATCTACAGAATCAGGCCAAGAATCAGCATATTCTTGCCGAATATCGGGTGAATAAGTGCATTCAAATGGATCAATTGCTTTGCTAATTTCAGCCACCAACTCAGCCACTGAAAATGAACATCCAGAGATATTGTAGCCTCCACGGGCATCTGAAATTGATTCCACAGGCGCATCCATCAATTCGAGTGTTGCTCGAATTGCATCATCCATATACATCATTGGAAGCCGAGTGTTTGGGCCTACAAAACATGAGTATTTCCCACTCATTATGGCATGGTGGAAAATATCCACCGCATAGTCGGTGGTCCCTCCTCCTGCTGGGGCCTTCCATGAAATAAGTCCAGGGTAGCGGAGTCCTCTCACATCAACCCCATGAACTTCCCAGTAATATTTCGCCATAACTTCCCCAGAGACCTTTGTTTTCCCGTACGTTGTTGTAGGATTAAGTGGAGTTATTTGAGGCGCGTGATTTGGGCAATCCGGACCAAAAACAGCAATAGAAGAAGGAGAGAATACACGCAATTCGTATTCCCTAGCTAATTCCAAAACATTTGCTAATCCACCAACATTAACTCTTTCACACAGTACTGGATTTTTTTCACCAGTTGCTGAAAGGATAGCCGCGAGGTGATAGATGATGTTGACATTATTATCTTCGATTATGGCTTTTAATGAGTCTTTATCTAATACATCAGCAGTTAGAAACGGGCCATTATTGATGACAGGATGTCCTTCTATTTCACGTATATCAGAAGCAATCACCGAGTCGTTACCATAGCGTTTCCGCAGGGCCGAAACCAATTCCGTTCCAATTTGTCCAAGAGCCCCAGTAACCAGTACCGTGGGGGGTGGCGCCGCGCTCATCAGTGTTCGCTGTGGCAGGCGCTACTTGAAATTAAGCAACCCGTGATGGCTCTCTTTTAGTGAGTTATTCCCTAACCTTCATAGGCTATGCCCAACGGGTCCATATCCCGTTGATTGCCA
>JACNFL010000003.1 GCA_014384685.1 Methanobacteriota archaeon | reverse complement strand
GTAAACTGCTTCAACATATTCACCATCTGACAACATTCCACCTTGGAAACTCACCGTAACATCAGATGCAGGTTCTACTGTACCTCCGCCTATCTCCTTATTCAAGGTGAATTCCATATCGTAGTGTATCGGCACTGCACCTGTTGGGTCAGCCATCGTGAAGTTCATTGGGTCAATCGTTGCAGTAATTGAAGCCCGCCCATCACAGAAATCTGTAGAGGCTAGTGTCATCCACGGCACACACTCGTAGAAGCCATCATTATCAGCATCCATAACCATCTCATAAGACCCGTCAGGGAGAGGGCCGTATCCAAATGAACCATTTTCATCTGTGTAGATTATACATGGAGCAAACAAGACAACCTCACAATCTTGTGTGGCTGGCTCATCAATACTGTTCTCAGTAAGGTAGAGTGGAGTGTTAGCAATTGCATCGCCATCAAACCAACTCAACTGCCCTTCAATCCAAGAACCAGGGAGACGTAGTTCGACACCTGATGTTGGAGTGGTATCAATGTCTAATGGTGTACTCAATCTCGTGATGTTCCCATTTGGCAAGACAACGAATACTCGGTATGCACCAGGTAAAGCATCCACTACATGGAAACTTCCCGGTTCAACCATTGTTCCACTAAAGATACCTTCACCACTGAATGTACCTGTACCATTGATAGTCCCGTAGGTGTCTAAGTCTTCATCAGTGCCATCCACCAAGAATACTCCATTACCGATGAAAGTTTCACGGTACATTTCTGCAGTATAATCAACAGTTCCGTTTGCAGTCACCTTTCCGACTCCGTCAAAGTTTCCATCAAACAAGTATGCAGGGGGATTACTGTTAGCGATAGAGCACATCTCGAATCCTTCCGGAACAGTTTCGTTCAGACAAGGAGTCACAGTATCGTCACTCGTGATTGCACCAATGAATTGGCCCGCACCAGAGAATGACCCATCACCTGTGAACGAATGGTTGTTGGCAATTTGACGTGTGTAGTTTCCAGTGAAGTCTGAAACCAAAACTTCTCCTTCACTCAGAACCATTCCTGCTCCCGTGAAAGTAACCTCACCTTCGCCACGGAATACACGCGGGTGTTCACCATCTGTGACCACTGTTCCGTTAGTTGTCCAAACATGTGGGAGTTCTTCTTCAGTCCAAATATCAGTAAACATCAACTCATGGGAACTAAGAGGTTGACCATTGAATGAACTGTGTCCTTCCCAAGTTAGCACACCTGTGGCGCTTGAGGCAGGAATTGACAGGGATTTTGAAATCACTGAGCCACCGTTTGTGTCAGCCTGTGCACCGGTTACATTGAACTCGATTTCACCTAGCATTTTTCCACCACTGACATTAGCTAAGATTCCAGTGACCGGGTTGATGCTTCTTGCACCACCATCCAAAGATTCCCCGAGCACATCTGCGAACCATGCTTGCCATTCTTGGAAATTTTGCTGGGCTGCGACGATATCGTCACGGTCTGCGTTTCGTAGAACCTCTGGGTCGTCAGCGAATCCAGAAAACGCAGTTACTCGAATGTGTCCTGCTGGGACTCGGAATTCGAAACGGCCATTTTCATCTGCGTCAACTGTCCCGATTGGAATCCAATATTCTCTTGGGTCCTCATCGAAGATATCTTCCCCGCTGTAAGCATCTCGCTCAATGAGCAAACGAGCCTTTGGAACAGTTCCGAAGTCACCTAATTCAACAGTGCCACTCAAAGTAGCGCCACTGTAATACTTCAGAATCTTGACACCAGTATTAGCCTCGTACCACGGAGTTGCTTCGGTAGCATCAGGGTTGTACCAATTTGCGATTACGAAGTTAGGCATCATAGCGCCAGGTAGAGGGAATGCATATTGTAACGAACTGTTAGTAGTTCCGCGCAAATCAAAGTGTTGTCCCGGTTGTGCAACATTGCCTGGAAGGCCGAGAGTTGGGCTCCCATATCCTACATACGCACGGGCGACCATTGTGTCAAAGAACTCTGGTTCTTGGTCAACTCGAAGGTCAACTGCTTGAATTACATCAGCAGCATTTTGAGATTCGCTTGCGATAATATCATTACGATATTGTTCTTCATATTCTTCTTGTGTCATGTCCACATAAAAGTTTGAACTTCCTCTCTGAGTCACATACCATGTCTTCATGTATGTCTCTGGGTCAAGCCCTGCGAGAGTTGTCGGCGCGTAGAAAATTCCAGTTGGATTTCCTCCACTGCTCTGGTAAGAACCACCAGTAGGGTATAGTCGATTGTCAACAGCAAAGTAGCGAATGTCATGGTTTCTGATCATTGTATCACCAGGATTACCTTCCGAATTTTCAACTTCGTATGTGACATCAGTTGTTATCTGATGATACAATTCCACTAATTCTTCCATATCTAATACAGTTGTTAAGAAAGCACGACCTAATGCTAATCGAGCATTTTGACGGTGGATAGATGTTGAAACATCGTCAAAATCCTCGACCATGTCACTTGTGTACCAATATCCATCAATGATTTGGTGAGAGAATTCATTCACAACATCATCATTTCTATCCTTA
>JACNFL010000004.1 GCA_014384685.1 Methanobacteriota archaeon | reverse complement strand
AGGAGCACAGTTAGAATTGCTATATACAAGAGATGAATACAGTTCTGATGTTTATCCGGAGAATCAGTTTTCGGTAATGGTAGGTGACCGTAAATCAGATATTATTGCGGGTATTTCTCATGGTGTGCGTACTTTTTATGTCCAGCAAGAGATTGGTTTGCTGCAAGTCATGGAACGCATATTGGATTACTCTGACAGTGGAGACGCTATTGAGAAAATAGGTGATTGAAAATGGGCTGGCTCGGCCTTGACGACACGGATGGCCTAACCGGTGGTTGCACAACTCATACATTTCACAAAATTATTTCTATTCTTACTGAGGAATCTGCAAACGGGGCAAACTGGGGTTCCGTAAGGGATGCTCGCCTTGTGCGTCTATGGCCATTTGCACCGAGGAGAACAAGAGGAAATGCAGCCGTTGCTTGTGAAATCCTATTGTCTGGTGAAAACGAAGGTAATGAGGTTGAAATTGAAAAATCAGAGCAAGACTTATTGCTCCGTCTAAACCAACTTTGGCAGCAAATAGTCCTTGTTGATGCCAAAGCAAATGGCGCATCTATAGAAAGTGAGCACGACTCTCGCCTCCAATCCAAAGCATCGCCTGGAATGGTATGGTTCAATCAGAAAATACCTGATGATTTTTACTGGAGGGCGGTAAGAGAAAAAGTATCCCTCGACGAGGCCATGCAGTATATTGCTTCTCAAAAAGGCAGTAAAGTTTGGACTCATGAAGATGGCCATGGGTGCATCGGCGCACTTGCAGCGATTTCTTGGAAGGGCATTGCTGACCATACTTGGGAAACGACTGCATACCGCCTAGACAAGAATATTGGTATTCCGAGGTTGATCAACAATAACAAAGTTGCAGATATTTCCTCTAAATTCCCACAAACTTTTGTCAATCGAGACCCCACCTCTGGTCGTACTCTCATCTCCCCAAGAACTCCTTGTCCGGTTCTTTTTGGGATAAGGTCAGAATCATTTGATTCTGGAGAGTCGGCAGCGAGATGGCTACTAATTGGTAGTTCTACTGAGAGGGTTAGCGGAATGAGAATCTGGCGGACGAACCAAGCAACTGATGACCATTTATCCAACTCCTTTGAAGGGCGTTTGCATAGGCCACCAAATGTTATGAAGGGAGGCCATACAACAATTCTTGTAAAAAACACAAATAGTAATTCACTGCAAAAATGCATCGCTTTCTCACAAAGCGGAGACATTAGGCTTCTCATGCAAATGTTGGTTGAAGGAGATGAAGTAAGATATTTTGGACTTGCAGATGAGAATGGAGATATCCATTTGGAAAAAATCTGCTTCACCACCCTTTCTCACAAACGTAGAATACGCCCCCTATGCCCCTGTGGGACTCGGTTCTCTTCGAAAGGGAAAGGACAAAACCTCAAGTGTCCAAAATGTGCAAATAGACATATTGATTCCTGGATTGAGGGACCATTGTCGGATGAACTAACCGCCCTTGTTGGAAAATGGTTGGAGCCTCCAGCCTCGGCAAGGCGGCATTTGGCTGCACCAATTACTCGGCTTCCACCAAACTAAGGTTCTGACATTTTTTGGCTTAGAAAACATTCTGCATCACATATGGGGAAAATAGTCAATAGGTGCTAGCCCTACCACTGCATATGACTGGAGCCACAGCAGACTATGCCACCTACATCACTTATGCCGTACTAATACTTATTTTTGCCACTGCAGTTTGGTTCATTATCAAGAAAGGTAAGCAAAACATTGCCGATGCAAAAGACGATGCTGCACCTAAAATCGCCGGTGAAGACGATATCGGTGGAGCAGCACAGAACCCTGAACAATTTGCTGAACCGGATGACGATGCTCTAGATGAAATGGGTGCGCTTCTCGGCGAAGACGAAGAAGAATTGAAAGCCTGAAATGTCCATCTACTTTGTAGTTAGTTAAAACCATACTTCGATAATTTCATTCAATCATTACTTTCATCGGATGACGGAAAAAACGATTGTCTATGGTCGTTTTCGGAAGCCATCGTTTTCTATTATTAACACATGCAATTCATCATCTGTTTTTAGATGACGAACATTCCCGTCCCGCTGCCTTGTTAGGTGCCACAATTTGGCTCCGACTTCTGAAAATTTCCCTCCGCCGCGGGCAACAGGCCCATTAATTGCTGAGTCTTGTGTTTCATATGATTTGGATAAAATTAATACACTACAATTATCGGAACCGAGTTCTAGTATTTCTTGAGCCATTTCTATGTTTTCCCTGGGTGCCTGTCCTTTGGACGGAGTCCATTCATCAATTACTATCAATTCAACTCGGGGTAAAGAATTCTTGGCATTTGAAATCTGCATGGGAATCGAGGAGATATTATCGCCTATTTGTAGTGCATGGAATCGACTACTCGCTACTATGTCAATTTCAGCGAACAATTGTTGAAATCGAGTTGAATCCGGCATTTGTGTGCACGCCCAAAGTACTCGACCACCTGACTGAATAATTCTGCGCGAGTACTGTAATGCGAGGGTAGTGCCACCAACGCTACCCAATATTGAGAGGTGAACTTT
>JACNFL010000181.1 GCA_014384685.1 Methanobacteriota archaeon | reverse complement strand
GAGGGTTGTCAGTGTATCCTGCAACGTCACCACGGCGGATGTCAGTTGCTGAAAGCCCACGAACATTGAATCCAACGTTGTCACCAGGTTGTGCCTTGTCGACAACTGTGTGGTGCATTTCGATTGACTTTACTTCAGCGCTCTTCTCTGAAGGGTTGAACTGAACTGTTTTTCCAGCGTTTAGAGTACCAGTTTCAATCTTACCGACTGGAACTGTTCCGATACCGCCGATCTTGTAAACGTCTTGAATTGGCAAACGTAGTGGCTTGTCAATTGGCTTTGGTGGTAACTGCACTGCATCAATAGCTTCGAACAGAGTTGGTCCGGAGTACCATGGAGTGTTGTCGCTCTTGTTGTATACGTTGTCTCCTTCAATAGCACTGCATGGGATGAAAGGAATATCATCAGGCTTGAAACCAGCCATTCTTAGTAGATTAGATACTTCTTCAACAACACTGTTGTATTTATCTTCTGACCAATCAACACCAGAGATATCCATCTTGTTGACGTTGACGATTAGTTCCTTTACACCAAGAACCTTAGCCAAGAAAGCGTGTTCCTTAGTCTGTGCGTTGACACCATCGTTAGCTGCAACATTCAGAACTGCTGCATCTGCTTGGCTGGTACCGGTAATCATATTCTTCACGAAATCACGGTGACCAGGTGCATCAATGACTGTAAAGTAATAGTTAGGGGTGTAGAATTCTTTGTGTGCAACGTCGATGGTAATACCACGTTCACGCTCTTCCTTCAATCCATCCATAACGTAAGCGAAACCGAATCCCGCCTTTCCACGCTCTGCTGCTTCCTTCTCGAACTTCTCAATAACGTGAGCCCCGATGTGCCCGCTATCTAGCATTAAACGACCTACTGTGGTCGATTTTCCGTGGTCAACGTGACCTACGAAAACTATGTTCAAGTGATCCTTGCTTTTATCTTCCCATTGTGAACCCATGGTATATACACTCCTTTGAGTGACCCGCCGACTGACCACCCCTATTTGAACCACTCGCAGATTAAAGGTTCCTTGATGAGGGCCCTAAAAGGGCCACTGAGACGCGAATCGCTTCATTTATATTTTAGAATTATCTGAACTTCAATAATTTCCGCGTTATGCGGCTTAGTATTGAATACTTGAACCAACCAACTTCCATCCAAATGATTTCGGAAATCCCCAGTACTGGAAGTCATAGTCAAACAATAATTATCTGAAGAGCAGTCTGAGTCTGTTTGTTGCTCATCTGAATTTGCGCTACTGTTGCGCACTTCTTCATCCGTTTCGTTGTAGAAATAGAGGTCCATTCTATTATCCTGCTCAGGCGCTGGAAATCCTGCGCCGGGATCTTTCTTAGGGTAAACGATCCTGGTCTTGAATTGATTCAATTTCTGGGAGTTCTCAAAATCATATGTTAGTGGGGCAGTGAATTCTTGGCGCGGGTTATCAGCAGAATTGTTGCGCCCAATCTCTAAATCACTCCAAATTGCACGTGCATTAACGTACACCCAAGTTTCCTCGGTAGAGACCATTCCTTGGTCATCTGTTACAGTTAGGCGTACCTTCCATTCACCGGGTGGTGTGGTCCAAGAATAGGTTTCTCCATCAGCATCATCATCATTGGTCTTATCACCATCTCCATCACTATCAATGTAGATGTTGAGGTCCCACTTCCATGAAACTAACCAAGATTCTGTGCCACCTGCTTCGCTTTCACTTGCATCTAGAGTTACAGTGGTTTCTGGGTCCCAATCCCTAGTCCCTTCATCCATTGTGTCATCACAAATCCAAATGAGGATATAGGTTCCTGAACTAGAAGCCGGTTCGTCATCACAATCATCATCCTTTGCAGTAATGATTTCTGCGATTGGAACCGCTGCATCCTCTGAAAGAATATTCAGAGTCATAGTTTTCTCTGTTGCAAAATCTCCATCCGAGACTGATAACTTGACAATATAATCTCCTTCTGAACTATATGTATGAGATGTTGTTTCTCCTGTAGCTGTGTTCGTATCACCAAAATTCCACGAATAAGTCAAATCGTCACTATCTGGGTCTGAAGATGCTGTTGCATCAAAATGAAGTAACATACCTGCCTTCAAAGTACCACTTTCTTGTAACGAAAAATATGCTGATGGTGCAGAATTAGAACTGAATGACTCTAAACAACCAGGGATTATTGCCGCTAGAAGTAATGTCAAAACGAGAACCTTGGAACTAACGTTATGTCTCTTCATCATGCTATACCGGGTGGCGGCCTATCATCAACCATTCGGTAATGCGTATAGGTTACATTCGCTTTCTATTAGCACATTTCGCCACCCAAAATAGGCTTTCGTGAAAAATCAAAAACTGAAAAGATTTGCTTGTCGGTTGCCTTTGATTAAATCTTCACCACTCCAACCAAATGCTTCGGTAATGCGACCAAGGGCTGTAGCCAAGCGTTTGACATAGAAATCGGGGTCATATTCAGTTTGTTCAACCCCCGTTTCATCTTCTAACCAAGCGGCAACTTGCATCGGACTTTTGCTAAAATCAGTAACCAACCATCCAACTTTCATTCCTGGTGTAAAATTAAGTCCTGCAGTAATACGCTGTTTAGCTGCTCTAACCTGTACCATCCTATCTGGATTAACATATGCGCTGGAGAAGTCTATTCCTCCGCCAGCGCCAACTTTTCCTTTGCATGATTTACTAATCACCAAATCTCGTGGTGCGACACTACCGTCTTTCACTTTCTTAATCAACGAAATACACATATTGACCGCGGCATCTGATTCGCCATCAAGAATCATCTCAAAAAGTTCAGTCATTGCATCTGTAAGTAAGGTGAATGAATCGGTTCTTCTCACTTCATAACCACGTATGAGTAGTTTTGGTTCAGGCCATATTACTTGGCCGACATAACGCTTTTTGGCTCCGTGACTAAAGAATGATGAGAGCCCAGTCTCAAACTCTAGTTCGGCACCTTCTTTGGTGAAGCGGTCTGCTAATTCATCACCAAATTTGACAAGTTCATTTGATGCCTCATCCCAAGCCGTACGGTCTTCCCCTTCGGCAGGCTCCTTTAGGGGGGCATCTTCCTTGACTGGTGCTTCTACAAACACGCTGTCAGTGTCGCTGTAAACCACATGGGTGCCTTCTTCATCGAGTTGATTGATGATATCCTTGATGTTGGATCTTGCCCAAGCGGTGATTGATGAACCCAAATCTTCGTGGGTGAAGCGATAGAATTTGGAAGCAAAAACCCCGTAAAATGAATTCATTAGAATTTTTACCGCGTATTGCATTTCATCATTGAATTGCTCGGCTACTTTATCACCTGATTCTTGGGCTGTCTTGAGAGCTAATTTGTGGTCGGTCCGCAACTGCATCAAATCTTCAAGGAGACGAGGAACTAATCCTCGACGTGTTTCCACCGGCAGAAATTTCGCTCCATGAGGAGATTCGTGGAAACCCGATTCTGGAACTTCGTCGGGACGGGTGTTTTTGTCAATTCTTGTTGTATAACAAATATTGTTTGAAATCATGATTGAAGGGTACATTGATTTGAAATCGAGTACGGCAATCCAGCGGGATACACCCGCTTCCACTTCGTGTACATAACCACCAACAATTTGCTCTCCACGGCCGCCTCTATTTGTTCGAGGAACTGCAATATTTTCTCTGTCTGCTATTCTAATGACAAGACTATCAATCCATTGTGAGGTGGTTCCTGAGATTGCTACTTCTAACGGAACCGCTGCTACAGACGCTAATGCTTCTTTTCTCTTGACTGCGGAAATTTCTTTCAGAATTTCCAATGGCAAAATCGTATCTTGAACACAATATTCCATTACAACATCTGGCCTTTCAGCCCATTCTTTATCCATCTGAGATGCATCAACATCCATCTTTTGTAATTCTTCGTTTTCAGGCCAAAGCAATCTACAGACATATTTGAGCGTCTCGCGCTTTGGCCGTAATACCGTCCTAGCCTGCCACCATGCATCGAGAACACAGCGGCCATGAATCCGCCAAGTTCTACGGTTAGAATCTCGGCCGGGAATCAATCGCTTTGCTTCACTCTCAATGATAGGCACTCGCCCCCAGCCGAACAAATCTGCGCCACTTGAGAAATCTTTCTTATTGGCAAGAGATTTCATGCGAGATTGCAAACGTGGCAAATCAAAATTGTCTATGTTGTAGCCAGTAATTATGTCAGGGTCAAACTCTCTGACCAATTTACTTAGTCCTGCCAGAATTTCTTTTTCAGTCCCTTGATATTGATGAGTTTGGCGTTTATCGCCTTGCTGAATAACTGCTGCAGCACACAAAATAGTCTCTTCAACAATTGATGTCTCAAGATCAAAAGACATCAAAACGAAAGGAGTGGGGAATGGTTCACAGCGTACAACTTTTGTAAAATCACAAGTTGCTATCAAGTCAACCGGATAAAGTCCGGAACCACCAATCTCGCGAATCTTATCAGCAGCCTGAAGTCTTCCGGAATCACCCTTATTTGATTCGGGTAATTCTTCAAACAAAGTATCTGGGACATCTGAACTAGCCCACAAGACTTCAACTTCCGTAGAAATATGTGGGCCGATATCATTGTCCATGAACAAGCGATTAATGAACGGAATGTCAGCACTCGTCACAGTCCAATCCCGCTCTAATTGCTCCCTTACTTTTGGACCGGTTGAAACAGCCCATGGCTGGGAGACTTCGACCCGCCAATGTGGCTTCACGCCCATCTCAGACCATTTGTCAACTGGCTCGTGTATTTTTGTGACACCTTTTGTTGCCCTAACCAGGTCTAATAAATCGTCAAGGTTTGGTGGAGTTTTCGGCCTCCCAGGGACTGAAATTTCAAGCCATGGTCGAACTCCTGTGACCAATAATAGAACCGAGTGGCCCTCGTGCGCTCGGCACCACAACTCAATCACTGTTTCAGGACCTGAGTCGGCATCCCTCCCCATGTAGGAGCCTTGCACCACGCAACTTTGCACAGTTGTAAGCACCATCCAACTCTCCCGACATGGTAAGAGCCCAAAGAACCCTCGCAACCCGGAAAAGGGTAACCGTTGATAACCGAGTCCATGTCTTGGAGTTTGAATGAGCCGCCGCGGGCAGGCAAAGGTGATTGAAAATGAGTGATGATGTGTCAATTGATTGGGACGCTATGACATTCAGTTTCACACCAACTGACATGATGTATCGCTCCACTTGTAAACAAGGTGAGCAATGGCAGGAAGGTGAGTTAGAACCTTATGGTGACATCACAATTTCACCAGCCGCTGGAGTCCTAAATTACGGCCAAGGGCTGTTTGAGGGAATGAAAGCACAGCGAGGTGTCAATGGTGGAATTGTTCTGTTCCGCCCCGAGCGAAATGCTCAGAGGCTAACTGACGGGGCGAGAAGATTAGGTATGCCGCCAGTTCCTGAAGAAATGTTTCTCAATGCTATTGAACAAGTTGTAGCGGCAAATGCGCGTTGGGTACCCCCTACCGGAAAAGGAGCACTATATATTCGCCCAGTTCTTTGGGGTACAGGGGCAATTCTTGGAGTTGCACCCGCACCAGAATACACATTCATAATCTATGTTTGTCCAGTTGGCCCTTACTTCAAAGGAGGTATGCATCCAATCGCACTGAAAGTTTCAGACGAGTTTCACCGCGCTGCCCCAGGGGGTTCAGGTGCGGTCAAGGCAATTGGAAATTATGCGCCCGGAATAATGCCGAGTAAGAATGCAAAAAGTGATGGATTTGCTGAAATTATCTATTTGGACGCTGTTCACCACAGATACATCGAAGAAGTGGGGGCAGCTAATTTCTTCTGCGTTAAGGATGGAATAATCTACACACCTGAACTTACAGGTACCATTCTCCCAGGAATAACACGTGCGAGCATTATCGACTTAGCACGACACAAAGGATACGAAGTTAGGGAAGAAAAAGTGGATATTCAATTTGTCTTAGAAGCTGACGAATGCTTCTGTGCTGGGACGGCAGCGGTGATTTCACCAATAGGTGCCATTTGTCAAGGTGAAATCTGTACATCTTATTGCAATAATCAGGTTGGACCAGTGACTCAGGAATTATATGATGCACTAACCTCAATTCAAATTCAAGCGGCGACAGATGAATTTGGCTGGATTAGAGCCGTGCCAACAGCCGAAATTACCGTTGAGTAAAATGGATAAAACTGTCTCAAAGTTTCCATTTTTTCTTTTTTTGGCGCCTAGGACCTTTTGGTTTAACCTGCTTCCGCTGTGAACGGGCTTGCTTGTCGCCGGTCTTTGGACCGGCTTTTTTGGCAGCAATCTCTTGTTCCTTTAATTCACGTTGCTGGCCCCGCCACTTGGATCCAATTGTCTGCATCACTACTTCTTTGGAAGTAGTACCAAGAGTTGCCTGCAAATCTTTCTTTGAAAGCCAAAGGCGACCTTCCTTCTGTGATGCACGTTTTGGATGCTGAGTATCTGCCTCTCGTTTCATCTTACTCAATCCAACATTTCGTGCTGCTAAAGCGAGGGTGTCAAGGGTTGGGTCAGATACTGCTGATTCTTTCGGAACTCGGCGCCCTTGTTTACGAGAAAGTTTGACATTGAAGTATCCCGGCCAAAGTACAATTCGGTCAGGATTATGGTCGGTCATGGCTCTCCCTCAACTTTTGTCGGGGAACTCGTACCCTATCAGGGCTACGGGAAAATCACTCGTCAATTAGGACACCGTTTAAAACGCCATCCTTACCAGGGCGGGAAGTGAGTCTAACTTTTCCAGCATCAGTATCAACAACTGCTCCCTTGGTGATAATATTTCGGCGAACATAGTTGACATCAGCGGGGCTTTCAACCACAGTAACCATGTTGGCTTTCTTGGTGACGCCTTTCTTTGGGTCGTTCACGTTGACAACGTTGTCAGTTAGAATACGAACTGTTTGAAGGCCTGAGCGCTTTCGGTACACTTTACGAACTGGTTCGCCAATTGATGCGAATTGTTTCTCGGATGCAATTTCGGTTCGGCGCTTGCCGCGGTAGCGATTTGGTCGCTTCAAGCGACCACCGGTTGGCTTGCGTCTTGAGATACCATGCCAGTGTGCCATTATCATCCCTCAGGGATGCGGCCGACCTGCTTCCCTTATTTGAAAGCCGCGATTACAATACCTAACACCAATAGTGATTAAATAATCAAGCCGAGTCGATTTAATTGAGGATGAGCAAGATGATGGAAATTAGTATGGAACTTACCGACGAACCGGGTTCACTAGCAAAAGTAGCAGAGGCATTAGCAGAAGCGAACATCAATATTGAGACAATGTGTGCAATTGGAAGAGTTGCGCCAAACGTTGCACTGGTGACTAAACAGATTCCTCAAGCAAGGGCTGTGTTGGATAATCTAGGAGTTAACTATACTGTTACTGAATTGATTAAGTTGGTAATGCCAGACCAACCTGGTGTTCTAGCTTCCTTCTCACGCAGAATCGCTGATGCCGGCATCAATCTCAATTCAATTTACATTCTTTCTAAGTATCAAGGAGATACCGAATTGGTGTTCAGTGTTGATGACCCAGAAAAAGCACGCGAAATTCTCAATATTCACGAAGCAGTTCCTCCGTGATTTATTGACAGGTTCCAGAAAACTGGCTGATGATTTCTCCGGATTCATTTTTCATCCATGCTGTAACTTTGTCAGCAGGAGTTAGCGAACCCACTCCTGCTGGAGTACCAGTAAAAATCAGATCACCTTCGGAAAGGTCTTCATTTTCTCTGAGCGCTGTAATCAAAGTGTTAACTGAGTGAATCATCAATGAGGTGTTGGATTCCTGTCTTACATTCCCATTCACTGAAAGACCGATGTTGTAAGCCCCATCTTTGTAAGGAATCCATCCACCTACAACTGCAGCACCAGGGAATCCTTTGGCTTCTAACCATGAAGTCCCCTTTGATTTCGCCACGGCCTGAACGGTGCGGTCAGTGGTATCACATCCTACAGCCATCATTACAGGCTCAAAATTTCCACCAATTTTGACAACCAACTCAACTTCATGTTCAATTTGATGTTCTGGGTTTCCTAAAGCGATGTCAACATCGCCATTTTCATCAGCCTCAACTATTGCTATGAGTGGCATGAAGAAAAACTTGGGAGTTGAAGGTGCTACTCCACCCATCTCTTCTGCGTGTGCATGGTAGTTTCTCCTAACCCCCCAAGCACCGTTCATGGTTTTGGCAGAGGGTGATGGTTCTCAAGGTTGACCCATTGAATAAGCCGAGGGTTGAAGGGCGGGGTGCCAACCCCAAGTGTTGTGGCAAAGGATTGGAAGTTGAAGCAGAGAAAGCCGGTGCGGCACAAAAAAATCCGTGGTTTGATTGGTCGCTTGAGTGAACCGCTAAATCTTGATGTTGACCTTTCGTCTACTTTTCTTGAGCAAGCCGAGTATGGTCCTTGGTCTCTATTAATTGTCAATAAATCACCTTTAGCAATGGAAGTGTTGCCAGATGATGAAGGAGATAGAATCGCATTTCCAACACTACGTGGGTGTTTGGCTTGGTCTCCTGAAAAAAAATGGTGCGAGGTTGACCATGGTGCAATTCCTTTCTTGCTGAATGGCGCTGATTGTATGGCAGCAGGGATTCATTCATCCTGTGAATCAATAGAAGAAGGAGATTTAATTTGGATTCGCGACCAAGAACATGGCAAGCCGTTAGCGATTGGGTGGGCGACTATGAACGCTGAGGGTATGGTGGCAGCAACATCTGGTAAAGCTGTAAAGTCGATACATCATGTTGGAGACGAGTTGTGGGAACTCGAATTGTAACATAATATACACAATTACCATTAACTTTAGATTAGCGCCAAGCCCCCATGCGTAAAGAAGCAATTGCACCAATACTCGTTCTACTAATGCTAGTAGCAATGGGTGGATATGCTATGATGAATAATGATGCGGTAAGTGATGATTCACCTAGTGAAGAGAATGAAAATAACCAGATTAGTGACGAATGGGATGTCTACTATGTAGACTCGGGAGATGATTTGCCTGCCTGTGGATCATCTACACTAGGGAGGCTGTACTATGTGGCCTCTACTGCTGGTTTTGAGACCTGTACAAGTGCTGGTTGGGCCTTTATTGACCTAACTGGTCCTGCGGGAGCAGATGGTGCTAATGGAACTGATGGCGCTGATGGTATTGATGGAACTGACGGTGCTGATGGTGCCAATGGAACTGACGGTGCCGATGGTGCTGATGGTGCCAATGGAACTGATGGCGCTGATGGTGACAAAGGGGATGTTGGCGAAGATGGTATGGATGGAATGGACGGATCCGATGGCGACAGAGGAGATGCTGGAGAAGATGGAATGGATGGAATGGACGGAATGTCCGCTCTAGCTGTTACTACAACTGAACCTGCTGGCTCAAATTGTGCCGATGGTGGCCTCAAGATTGAGGTTGGAGTAGATGGAAATGGAAATGGCGCACTTGATTCAAATGAAGTCAGTTACACCGAATATGTTTGCAATGGCGCTGATGGACAAAATGGACAGAATGGCGCTGATGGTGCCAACGGTAGCGCTTCGCCAAACACCATGCTGACCAGCATCTCGGCACCAACCCTCCAAGCGTGTTCCTCCGGAGGTAGAATAATCGAGCAGGGGCTCGACAATGGTGATGGCGGAGGCACATCTCAGAATGGTGTCCTAGAGCAAGGAGAAGTTGACTACACCACGACCTACTGCAGCAACTTCGTTGTCAAGCGTATTGCGGACATCTACAGCGGTAGCGGCAATGGGTTTGCGAATGATATCACAGTCATGGGAACACGGCTCTACTTCGAGGCGACTGACGGAAGCAGCGGCTACGAACTGTGGGCACACGAATCTACCAACGACTCGACATGGCAGGTCGCCGACATAAACAGCGGTAGCGGCAATGGGTTTGCGAATGATATCACAGTCATGGGAACACGGCTCTACTTCGAGGCGACTGACGGAAGCAGCGGCTACGAACTGTGGGTGATGGAAATCGAGCATAGTATCAGTTACAGTTGAATTTGGGAACAATTAACCTTAGGTTTGATGAAGTAAAAGAGACTAGGGATGACTATGAAGAGAGGTTTGGCGCTCGTTCTTTGCCTACTTCTATTGGCGCCTGTGGTTTCTGCAGAGGTAAGCGGCGTCAACAAAAATTTAGACATTGAAGGCACGTCTATTTCGGCTATCAGTACCCCAACTGCGTCAAGCGATGGTGTAGAATTCGAAATTACTGTAACACTGGATGAGAATGCTGCTAACAATGGTACCAGCGTTTCTTGGATTTGGCAGGTTTGTCTCAATAGTGGTGTATGTCATGCTCCTGTACCTGAAGATTTGGCTTCTTCTGATGGTGGTGAATCTTGGGTTACTAAGATGACTCCTGCTAATGACCACTCGTACGTGAATTATCGTATCACACTCGAATATTCAAATGGAAATTCAAGCACTTACCCTGAAACTGGATGGGGCGGAAAAGTTTGGTCAGACTGCTGGGTTGCTGGTCTTGAGTCTGGAGGTGACGGTTGTGATGATGATAGTGACGGTTTGCCTGGACTCACAACTATTGCAACCATCAGCGTTCTTGGTATGATGGCTATTGCAGTGCGAAGACTGAATAATTGAAGAATCTGTAACAATTGATTTTACTTTCAGAGTAGTAATCACTTAGACCTGACCGAGTTACCGTGGGGTTGGGCGAGGTTGTTACAATGACCGGTGAAATGACGATTAAGGAAATCAATAGATTGAGAAAAGAGTTCTCTGCTGACAAAGATGCAAGAATAGTTCAAAATGCAGTGACCCAAACTACGGTTCAGGATATTGCACTTTCTCGTGAAGTTGTTGCCTCCACAGATTTTACCTTCTCAACCAAGATTGATGAATGGAAAGTAACCAATCAAAAAGCCAGTGGGCGCTGTTGGCTATTTGCTGTATTGAATTTGATGCGGCCAGGTGCTATGGAAAAAATGAATGTCAAAGAATTTGAGTTTAGCCAAGCATTTGTACATTTTTGGGACAAATTTGAGCGAGCGAATCACAATTTGGAAGCGATGATTGTTACCTCAGACCGTGACTTAGATGACCGAACGATTGGATTCATTCTTGATAATCCAAGTGAGGATGGTGGCCAGTGGAACATGGCAATCAATGTCATCAACAAGCATGGTATGCTACCAAAATCTGCTTACCCAGAATCTCAGTCATCTTCCTCAACTCGCTGGATGAATGCTAACTTGCGCCTGCTTGTGCGCTCAATTGCAAGTGAAATTCGAAGTATGATTGATGATGGTAGTTCAAAGGCTCAAGCAAGAGCACACAAAAAGAAACGAATGAAGGATGTTTGGAGATTACTTTGTATTCACCTTGGAACCCCTCCAACAGAGTTTGAATGGTCGTGGAGAGACAAAGACAACGAGCATCATACACGAGGTACAATGACGCCGCATGAATTCTTAGAAGAATTTGTGACTATTGATTACAATGATTATGTCTGTCTTGTGAATGACCCAAGAAACGATTTGATGCAAACTTACACCGTTGATTTCCTGCAAAATGTGGTCGGTGGACCACCTGTTGAGTACCTGAATATTTCAATTGAAGAAATGAAAACTGTAACTAGGAAATTATTGGAAGATGGCACCACCGTTTGGATGGGTTGCGATGTCGGTAAACACATGCACCGCAAACTCGGGATTTGGGATGCTAAACTGTTTGAGTTCGAAGAGATGTATGGGATTAAGTTCGGACTAGACAAAAAGGACAGATTGGATTACCACCACTCGCTTATGACTCACGCAATGCTGTTCACAGGTGTTGATGTAGATAAAAACGGAATTCGCAAGTGGCGTGTTGAGAATTCATGGGGTGCAAAGAATTCCGGTGAAGATGGTTATTACACGATGAATGATTCTTGGTTTGACCAATACATGTTTGAGATTGCAGCACCGAAATCTTACCTCACTGCTGCAATGCGAAAAGCGCTAGATACCAAGCCAGTTGTATTACCTGCTTGGGACCCAATGGGCTCACTTGCTTGCTCCAACTGTGGTAGCGACGATGAGAACCGTTGATGTCTGATGAGCGCTTCGGCCAAGTTATGCCGGAACATAATGAGGGATTTGTGCCGCATGTGTTTCATGAAATTTCGGCGGCTGAAATGGAAGCTCGCTCTTCTGAATTTCTTGAGATGATGGACAGACGCCGAACAACTCGTCATTTCTCAACTCGTTCGGTTTCCCGCTCATTGATTGAGAAAGCAATCATGGCTGCAAGTACCGCACCATCTGGTGCACACCTGCAGCCGTGGACTTTTGTGGCAATCTCAAATCCCGACTTGAAAGGAAAAATCCGAGAGGCTGCAGAAATAGAAGAGAAACGATTCTACGAAGAGAGAATACCTGACGAATGGGAAGAGGTCTTGGCACCCTTGGGCACTGACTATGTGAAGGAACACATCAC
>JACNFL010000005.1 GCA_014384685.1 Methanobacteriota archaeon | reverse complement strand
AATACAGAGCAGTGCTGATGGTATTAGTTGGGGTTCAGGGGTTGGAATTACGGATGGTACTCTAATATCTGCAGGCAACTATCTTCGTGCTGACATAGTCATTTTTGATGGTTGTATTTCCGGTTTAAGAATTGATTTCAACGACCCTACAATATCAATTAACGGTGAAATTACGGGGTTGACTGATGGTTTACAGGCAGAGTATAGTTACCTAAGTTTCGCGATTGGAACTAATTTAATTTCCACCCAACCAATGACAGTTGGTTCATTCTCTCTATCCTTCCCTGTGGGACGTTATCTTCCAGTAAGTGGTGAAACATTGGATTTGGGTGTTGGAGCAAGATTTTACTGGTCATCAAATGGAGTTCCCGAAACAGTTGTGGCTCAAATAGAGGATATTACCCTATCAGGCGGGTTCGTTGTTGAATGGGATTACGATCCAATATGTGAAAGACCTGCAGATGTTTATCTAAATGAAGATGGTATTGGTGATGTAGTTTCATTCAGAAATACATGTAGTGATGACATTACACCAGTCAACAATCTTATTGTTACAGCTCAAAGTCAGAATGAATCTCTTGTAGAAGTCAGTGTTGAAGATGGTAGGTTGGTTTTCAATCAACAACAAGAACAATCGGGAATTGCTCCTGTTGATATCAACGTAGCAGATGAAAGAGGTAATTTGTGGTCAACCACTATTGATGTCTTGGTTGCATCAGTTGATGACCCACCTACTTACGACATTCTACCTCAAGAGGTTCTTGTTCCAGTTGGTGAACCAGTAACAATTACCCTAAATGTTCAGGATATTGATACTGGAATAGAACAGGTTTCAATTCTTACTGACACCTCATGGGCTACCATTGATCAATATCGTAACCTAAACCTAGCACCTCTGTCTCCTGGGACATTTGATATTTCAATCTCAATTTCTGATGGTACGACTACATTTACTGAATCAATAATTGTGCTAGCTACATCTGATCCAGATTTGTTAATAGAGAGTGTTGAGTTTGATTCAGAAAAAATGATTGTTGGTTCAGTTAACGAAATCAAAGTGTGGGTTCGTAACGATGGATTTAGTCCTGCATCTTTAGTTAGCATCCGATGTTTTAACGGTCAAACACTGATAGGAAGTGCGAATATAACTCATATTTCTGCTGAAGGGTTAGAATCAGCGTCATGCTATTGGCAGTTGCCTATGGATGCCGGAAACACTTCTTTGAGAGTTTATGTTGACCCCACTCACGATATTTTTGAAATTTCAGAAACTAATAATGAATACTCATCATCTGTTAATGTCTTGCCATTGAATAACTCTGGAACCACAAGTGTACAACAGGATACGTGGATGGCTAATTTACCCCCAAGTGCAATTTGGATATTAGCCGTGACCATTATCTTGGGCGCAATTATTGCTTTACAACTAGGTCCAGGAAAAATCAGGCGAGAAATTTGAGTTAGTAAAAGCTAATTTCATGCTTTTCAAATCATTTGATTTTAGTTATATGGGGTGCGCCTCAAGACGGATAATCCTTGATTTTCGCAAAATGGTTATAGGTAGCCCGTGAGTGAAAAGTTTGCTTTCGCAATGTCAGCAGCGTCTGACAGGGGGCGGAAGCGGGGGTACTTGCGATGGGAAAGCTGAAGATTCGCCTTGAAACAGAAGAGTGGATATACGAAGAATACGATTTGAATTGAAGTCTTAATCAATCCAATTGATTTGGATCTAATTGGTTTGAAGGAATCGTTCTTTATTCGCTGGGTTACCAGCGTTTTGGATATACATCCGTAGCCATCAATACTAGGTTTGGCCTAGCTACTTCCCCGCCCTTCATATTAGCAACATCTTCACCGTTTACAGTCATTGTAGCCAATGCTACAGCCTCACCTTTTAGTGAAACCATTAGCACTTCATTTCCTCTCTGTAAGTCGGCATGTAGCCCAACTACTCCTACTGAAGCAAGAGGTGCCCCATGTGCAACAGCAGCAACGGCTCCATCTTTTAGGGTGATTTTTGGAATTCCTGATAGGAGAGATTCAACGGGAAGTAGAATTTTCTTCATCCCCGCTGTTTGGTCATGCTCCTTCCATAGGTGGATAGCATCGGTCAACTGATGCATATTTACAGCATCATCTTCTGAAAAAGAACCACTTTTACTCCGTCTCAATTCAAGCAATTCGACTTCACCACCAAGTAGCAGACCCATATCTCGGCTAATTGTTCTAACATAGGTTCCAGCCTCACAATGAATTGAAGTAAGAATAATTCGCTCATCTCGCTCAATTAATTCAAATTTTGAGATTGTTCTCTGCCTCACTTGAACCTTCACTGCTGATTCTTTTGGCGGAACATTGTGGATGCGCCCAGTTAAGGAAGAGATTGCGTTTTCTAGTTCATCATCACTTACTCCTTTAGGGAGTTTGAAAATACAAACATATGTCTTGTCACCTTTTAGTATACGTCCTGTTAAACGAGTTGCGCTACCTGAAAGAAGGACCAACCCTCCTGTGGCAAATGGGTCTAAGGTGCCACCATGACCTAATTTTTCCACACCTAACA
>JACNFL010000006.1 GCA_014384685.1 Methanobacteriota archaeon | reverse complement strand
CCCACCAGTTATCTTGAGTTGGCGGCCTCTCTCGATGAACACCTGTTTTCACATGAAGTGCCCATTCTGGCCTAGAAATTGAATCGTGAGCCTCCATTCTTTCTGCCAATAATGGCAAAAGCAAATTTGTTGGAACATCGTGGAATGTCGTCATGTGCAAGACCTAAGCATCCCGCCGACCGACCGTCCGTATATAACGCAATCGTCCCCCCTACGGGGGGGACTGCTTCGCATGTCTCCTATTAGCAACCACTACATCAAGTTCAAACAGGGTGGGTAGGTCGGCACGTCAATGGAGAAAGCACTGGCTCGTAATCCAAACCTATTGCGCACACTCCTAGGTTTGTCAGCGACTCTAATTCTTGTTTTGGGTTACTCGGTATATTCAGCATCTCTAGACTCTGAATATTACATTCACGAATCTAGTTTAGAGCAAAATTCCCTTACTCTTACTCCTATTGAACAAGATAACAATTCACTATCATGGACTGCCACCTCTGAGGGTTCAATATCATGGGTAAATTTCACCTTAACAGGAGCACCTCAAGATTCCACTCTAACCATCACCAGCGGTGGTGAAATGTGGTGGAGTCACCCGATGCTTGGTAGCGACTACGCTGACAACTTCAATTGCATTCAAGGGAATATCGATTTTGAACTTGAAAACCACTGTGAACTGGCTTTTACTCATTCTATCACAGTAGATAGTAATGGTAGTGCCAATTTGCGAGGGTTGCTTTCTGATCAACTACCATTATCAGGAATGGGCACAATCAGAGCAACCAATTTATCTACAGCAACAACCGAAGCAGAACAAATTATTGATACAGCAAATAACACTGTTTTTTGGCTAATTGAATTATCTTCTAATTCTGCTATAGATAACTCTACTGTATCCATCCAACAAACCGTAGTTTCTCATCAATTAGATGACGTTTACCAATTCCAACTGAATCCTTTTACTGAATCTATTTGGTCATTAACAGCCCTTCTTACTTGCTTCGTTATGGTTCTTGCATTACCACTCGGGATTTACTATGCAAGTATCAAGCGGGAGCAACGAATCAATTTGACTCGTGGCGATGACACCGAATCTGAATAACCCTCTATGTGGGAATCTATGATTCCCTCACTTAAGACCGACTACTTCAAATAAGCAAGAGAGGGGTTGCGAAAGAGGACATGTCATCCACCTCAGTCAGGTCGGCTCTTCTTGCTGTTGCCCTTTTACTGGCAATGAGTGCAACTAGCCTTGCCCCTTTGCTGTTGGTTCAAGAAACAGAAGCGGCTAGCGGAATAGATGTGCGCCCTACTAATTTTGACATCACCTATACGAATTCAGCTGACCAAAGTAAATACCGATTACTTTCTAGTGCCGACCCATCTAGTGGTGGTTTCAGTCGCCCAATCAGTCTATTCGTGATTGATGGTATGGTTAATGTAACTTCAAGGATTCAAATCACAGTACAAAATTTAGGGAATACAGCATCTGGATCATTCACTCTTCAATTAGTAGTGATTCACAACGAATACAGTGGCTTTGAAATTTTCAATTCCACACTTAATGTCAATTCAATAGGAGGCGGTGGCACAACTACGACATCAACAAATTGGGCACCAAGATATGGTGGTAACCATACAATGATTGCAACGACTTTAGTAGCAAATGATGACAATAAAGCAAATGATGCCCTGTCTAGGCCATTAGCAATCGGACAATTATACGACAATGCAGATATCCAAGGAAGTTGGAATTTTGCAACGGGTTGGCAAATAGACTCCGAAGTCAGTCTGTCAAATTCTGCATTCCATATCGGAAGTGGCGGAACTAGTAGCACACACGGACAAAATTGGGATAGGTCACTAACTAGCCCTGTACTAGACTTTTCAAATGCACATCCAAACCCAAATACATATGGGAAACTAGGATTTTTCTACACCGGCTCAGGTGGGTCAGGAGATGGTATTAGGATTGAATGGTATCAAGCCTCATCAGGAAATTGGGTAAATACTGTGAATAATGGATTCTCATTTGATGGCGTAGTAGACGGAGACCTTACAGATGGCACAAATTGGTTAATTCAGAATGAAATCAATATGCCAGGTGGGACTTCACAGCCAGGCTTTAATATCCCGCCTTCAACATTGAGTTCTCAGTCACAATTTAGGTTTAGATTCATCTCAGATTCATCAGGTAATGCACAAGGTTACTGGCTAGAAGATATTGTGCTCATCTATGATGAAAAGGCATGGCCGGAAGAGTTCGGTGTAGGGATGACACATGGCGCTGATGGGCATGCTAGAAGGGGGCATTGGGCAGAACACGCCATTTCTATAACAAATGATGGAAACATTACTGACTTTTATCAACCAAGTCTTTCAGGATTGCCAAATGGATGGGACTATCAATTTGTACATATGTCAGGATCTACAATTTTACCATCTATGACAATAGAAGTTGAGCCTGGTGAAACTTTTAATTTCCAAGCACAAATCAAACCTGTCCCCAGTGCACCAGTTGGTGGCCAATCGGCCACTGCAACTACCCTTTCAACTCTGCATCC
>JACNFL010000007.1 GCA_014384685.1 Methanobacteriota archaeon | reverse complement strand
ACTGGGGGCTTAAGGCCTTCGCCAGAGACTGTGCTATTTGCTCCGTCAACGCCTGCGTTGCAACCATACTCGTCATCAGAATCCAAATCCCAGAACAGGTTTCCTCCAAGAGTAACCCAATGTTCTACTGAGAAGTTGATGTTTGACAGATTTTGGCCAGCGGATAATGTTGCTAGTTGCTGGTCTTCCAAGACCCACCTATCCATTGATTCAGAACGGTTGAGTGATACTACCCAATCTCCAGGGAATAAGTAACCAACCATATCTCCTTGGTCATCTGTGTATGGTAGAACTACCTCACCATAACCATCTGAACTGGTTGCAATCAGCGAGAATCCGGTTAACGGGTCTCCCGTATCACCTTCGGAAAGGTGGATTGCTACTTCGGCTGATTCTAACGAACGCCATGTCAAACCTGTTCGAGATGATGTTTCATTCGCTGTAAGAGCGCCTCTGAATTGTTCGTATGTATCTGCAACCAAAGTTCGGTCAACTACTACAACCCAATCACCTTCAGGTATGTAATCTGAAATTGTACCATTTTCATCAGACAATATTTGGAATGTGTCCTCTGAATCAACTGAATTGAAGATGACTGTTATGTTGTCAAGGATACCCCCTGATTGATTGGTTAGATTTGCTTCTAACTTCCATAATGGTTCAAGTATCAATTCAGCATACTCTGTTGTAGTATTATCTAATCCTAGTTCAAGAATTAATTCATTGTCGATTAGAACTGTATCAAAGTCAGAACCATTTATCTTGTCTTGTGCATCAATTGCAATGGTGTAAGCACCTGGTTGCAATGAAGTAATGATATGGCCATTTGACATTTCATCTGCTGTGATGTTCAGTCTTGTACCGACACCACCTCCAGAAACAGGCACGAATGCGAAATCAATATTGACAAAAGTGCCATTGCTACTGTTTCCATCAAATGAATGGTCAAGGAAGGCAGTAATATCTACTGTGATATTGTCAGGGTTTGCTATCAACTCTACATTAGAAATCTGCTCGATGTTTAAATCGGACACTTCTAATTGTAATTCGTCAACGTTTAATCTCTCATCAGAGACACCTAATGTCCAATTACCTTGCATCAACTTCTGTGAAAAACGACCGGTCTCAGGATCAATGTCAAAGTACCAATGTACGTCTCTGTCAACCTGATATGCATGTAATTGCACTTCTGTGAAACCAGGAACATGGGGCGTATAGGCTGTTTCATTCTCGAAAAGATAAAGCATACCATCTACCGACAATCCTCCTTCTACACGAAGAATAATCGGTGAAACATCATCTGAAACCATAAAGTTGGTACCATTAGACATTTGGTTTGCAATAGATACAGTGGTCATATTCACCTCTACACCTTCAGGTAAGAATACAGAGAAATTACCTGCATCGGAACCATAACTCGTTTGGACTGAAGTTGTAATACCACCCCATTGGAATTTCACCTCAATATTTGGGACTCCTTCTTCTGGTGCTTCCGCTTTCCCTGTATCAACAAGAATTTGTCCACTAACGTTGATGCTTCTCCTTAACATCCAATTGATGCCCGTGATATCCTCTGTCACCTCAAACTCTTCCCACAGCATTAAATCGCCATCTGAAGATGTATTGGCTATCCATTCGCCTTCTGGTAATTCAACACGATAAGTGCCTGATTCATTGTCATAAATTGACTCAATATATTCATCGTCTGTTAAAATCATGCTATGGAAATTTATGACTTCATCAGTAATGGGTTCAACCGATCCTCCACCAAGGTCCTTCATTAGTGTGAATTCCATGTCGTAATGCATAGGAACCGCAGCATCGTTGCTTGCCATTGTGAAGTTCATTGGATCAATTGTAGCAGCGACTGCAGCTCGGCCATCACAAAACTGGACCGTGGCAGGAGTTCTCCAAGGAACACATTCGTTGAATCCATCACCACCAGCATCCATAACCATCTCATATGAACCATCAGGAATAGGCCCATAACCGAATGAACCATTCTCATCAGTATAGATGATACAAGGAGCGAATAAAACCTCAGTACAGGGCTCGGTTGCCTCTTCATCAATGCTAACTTCCGTTAAGTAAAGTTCAGTATTTGCAATTGGTTCTCCATCGAACCAAACTAGTTCACCCTCAAGCCAAGAACCTGGAAGGCGCAATTCAACACCGCTAGTTGCGGTTGTATCAACTTCAAGCGGAGTACTCAACCTAGTGACATTTCCATTTGGAAGAACAACAAAAACTCTGTATGAACCAGGTAATGCATCAACTAAGTGGAATGAACCGGGCTCAACCATTGGGCCGTTGAAAATACCTGCACCGCTGAATGTCCCACTACCGTTGATTGTACCATATGTCTCAAGACTCTCATCTGTTCCATCAGTGAAGAAAATACCGTTACCAACAAGTGTTTCACGGTATAATGTCGCAGTGTAATCAACTGAACCATTTGCAGTCACTTTACCAGTACCATCAAAAGTTCCTGAGAACAAATATGTAACTGGATTAGAACTCTCCAAGGTACATATTTCAGAAGATTCTGGGATTGTGTCATTAACA
>JACNFL010000186.1 GCA_014384685.1 Methanobacteriota archaeon | reverse complement strand
CACCACCAAAGATTCCAATTAAATCCCAACCATCCAAACCAATAGTTGTTCCAGGAATCATAAGTTGGAACGCTACTATTGGATAATCTGAGGCATCAAATGGATCAGTATCTTCACGAATCTCATCAGTGTCAGTCCATCCATCATTGTCATCATCGGTGTCTGCGTTGTCGCCTTCACCATCGCCATCAAAGTCTGAACATTCCCTGTAATCTAGTGGGAATGCATCCACTTCGTCAAGGCAACCGTCGTTGTCATGGTCGCCGGGGCTTGCAAGCTTCGGCAAGATGTCAATACTGTCATTGTAGCCATCATTGTCAAAATCAAACAGGTACGGGTCGGCATCGGTTCCACTTTGGTTATCACCAAGTCCATCGCCATCTTGGTCAATCCATTGGGTGGGATTGTCTGGGAACATGTCGGCCAGTCGACCGGACAAACTGTCGCCGTAACCATCGCCATCACGGTCGGCGTGTTGTGTAGGGTCAGCGATGAATACATCAGCATCAGTTCCGGTTTGGTTGTCACCAAATCCATCGCCATCAATGTCCGACCATTGTGAGGGGTCGTCTGGGAATTTGTCTGCACCCGAGCCAAGAGGATTATCACCAAATCCATCCCCATCTGAATCGGTTTGTTGGGAAGGGTCGAATGGGAATGCGTCCGCATTGTTGCCCACACCATCTGAATCGGAATCCTGCCATTCTTCAGGGTCATTAGGGAAGGCATCGCCCTGATTGCCGGCCATCTCATCTCCATGACCGTCACCATCGGTGTCATTCCATTGAGTGGCATCATTCGGGAATGCATCGTCCTCGTCTGCGACTCCGTCACGATCGCTGTCGGCCCAGCGCTCAGGGTCATCGGGGAACCAATCGCCTTCGGTCCCGTACGGGTTGTCACCGTGCCCGTCGCCATCCGCATCAGTCTGCTGAGAGGCATCGGTATCAAATTCATCCGCGTTATCTCCAGTCCCATCATAGTCAATGTCTGACCATTCGTTGGAATTATTTACGAACCTATCCTTGATGTCTGGGCTACCATCTCCATCAGAATCAGGACAACCTTCTTCAAATTCGAAAGTCGAATTCCCCTCCTCTCTCGGGCAAAGGTCGAGATAGTCTTCCACCCCATCATTATCATCGTCAGTATCTTCTAATGCATCTGAGCATCCATCTGAATCAAAATCATTGGAACTTGTAGGTGTCCATCCAACTATTCCTTTTGGACAAGAATCGATAGCATCTTCCACGCCATCATTATCGTCGTCATTATCATTATCAGAATCTCTGCAACCATCACTGTCGTGGTCATTGGTTGAAACAGACATGAATCCTATTTCAGAAAATGGACAACTGTCTTGAGCATCAGGAATC
Source organism: Methanobacteriota archaeon (assembly GCA_014384685.1). The sequence continues at coordinate 1,191 of JACNFL010000186.1, read as the reverse complement.
AGGTCACCATCATCATCGGAATCTGTCCTATGTCCGAGTCCATCGCCGTCGTAATCTGTAGACATACTTGCAACATAAAAATCCCCGTTTCCGATTTTAAATATGTTAGTTGAACCAATTGTTTGTGATTCAACAAAGTTTCCAGTAACTACCGCTTCACCATTATTTAATAATGCCAAACCCATTGAATCTTCAGTTTGACCAATAATGCCAATATGTTGTGCCCAAAGCCAAAATCCAGATTCAGTTAAACCGGCAATAAAGGCATTCCCATTACCATCTCCCGGTAGAGTATATTGCCCAAAAATTCCACTCGACACATATTGTCCAGAAATCATAACCAAACCATTACCATCCAATACTATATTTGTACCATGATTATTACTGTTTGAATTACCTGCCCATTTAGCCCACAGCCAAGTACCATTCTGATTCATTTTTGCAATCCATATTCCACCTCCAGTTTGTGCATTAAGAAGAAAACTACTGTCTATTTTTGCTACAAAAGCAGCGGGATGTGTCCCTGAACTGAATGAGGATGAACAACCGTTTACACCCCCCGAGTATTGTCCTGTAACGTAGATATATCCTGAAGAATCAACAACGATGTCTTTTCCTGAACCGCCACCTGTTTCATTCAATAAAGAATATGCCCACATCCAATTTCCAATAGGTGACAATTTAGCCACAAATATATCATCAGTACTCGTAGATGTGAGGTGGATGTTGTTCCCGAAATCTGCACTATAACGAAAGTACCCAGTTAGATAGGCATTTCCAGATGAATCCAATGCAATTCCGAATACTTCATCTGAACTAGTACCACCAGCACTTACAGCACTATCAATCACCCAACTTGCATTGGTTTGATGACTTGATCTTCCTGATGCATAAATTTCGGCCTTGAAGATGTCAATTGCCGATATTTGGGAAGGGGATAAATCATCAATTGATTCGTAATCCATACTCCCTCGAACTTCTTGGTCAGGTGTATCTAGGCCAAATACGGGGATAATTGAAAGTAAAAGAAGTGAAAATACCAACAGCGCATAGACACGCTTACCCATGAGATGGAATATGGGTCAATGAATTAAAGATGCCCCCAATTAATCATCTAGCCACTGACTCCACTCTTCTTCTGAGTTTGCAGCGCGATACCAAGTTGCACCACCTTGTTGTAACCATTCGTAA
>JACNFL010000221.1 GCA_014384685.1 Methanobacteriota archaeon | reverse complement strand
CGAAAACAACATAGAATTGTTCGCGATGGCGAGTAACGGTGTTGGAAATTTCATCATTATCATGCTCCATCATATCTACCAATAGGGCCGAAAAGAATGCACTATTGCCTTTCCAAGCGGTATCTGTACCCGGATTTAACCCATCATCGCCGCCATTCCAGCAAGCATGGTCTAAATAATAATCGGGATTGCAATAACTTGGATGACCAGTTCGCTCGGCTGTGTCTTTGTCCCAAAGGAAGTTAGCAAAAGAATCATCATTGGAAATAAAAACAATACTACCGGTTACTGAAACCATGTCTTCGCGGTCTCCTCTTACCTTATCAAGAACTTCAATTCCAGGATAATCAATCCTAACGATAAGGCCAGTTTCCCCCTCGCCGAGCCGAGTGTTTTTAGGGTCATTTACATCTTTGTTGCCTTGGTTGTCAAGGAAAGCAGCAGTTGATGCGTGAGCCAAATACATTGCATTTCGCGCTTGTTCAGGATCGATTGGGTCTTCTTCTTGCAATAATTGTAATGCAGTTGCTTGACGGAATAACACCGGCGACCTACATTCGCTAATGCTGTTTTGTGATAGCATTAACTCATCACAGCCCATTGACCTTGGGCCATCGCCCATTTCTCTGACATCACGGTCGATACTTGCTAATGCCCATACATTACGCATATCTGAAGAAGTCTTGGTGGTTGGGTCATTTTGAACATGGGTTTCATAATACCTCAAACTATCCATCATTGGAACTGGGAAATACGTGACGCCGAATTTTTCTGCAACTCTTTGCGCATTGTCAGAATCTGAAGCGATGATTACTTTTCCGCCAGACTTGGTAACAAAATCATGTATCGCATTGGCCTCCGCTTCATCAAACGGTTTTTCAGGAGAGATTACCATGAGCATTGTTCGATGCGGCTCCCTCCAATCATTAACTAGCATTGGAGTAGACATAGTATTTGCAACGGTGTAACCCATGCCGTTTTCACCGAGGTCATCAGACATAACATTTACTTGTTGCAATTGGTAATCGCCCTCTGCATCAGTAACATATGCACTATATACGGATTCTTTACCTGAGCTTGCAAGGATAATCATTACCGTAGAAAGGAGCATAGTAACCGCAAAACCAGCGAATAGCCACTTCTCTAATGAGATAGGTTTCTTCTCTACTTCAACCATTATTTCAACTCCAATTCCACGTGCAAAATACCCTAAGTAGCCCTTGCGACATTCACACCATTGATATATATTCCCCCCCAATGGACATCATATTTTGGTAACTTTAATAAATCACCATGAAACTTAAGAAGAAGATTGAACCGGAATACGACGGAAGTTGCCGAGAAAAGGGGATTTTTTTACCCCTTCGCAGGTACCTTGCGGTAAAAAGGAAAATATTAACGCTTTTTCCGAGGAAGAACTGCAACCAATCCAATAACAAGGGTGGTTGCAAGTAAACTACTTGCCGGCATAGTTTCATCAATGAATGAACCTGGCGAATCTCCACCATTTTGTGGATTGCTAGAATTATCCCCATCGCCACCAGAAGAACTACTTCCGTCACCCGATGAATCGCTTACCGCCTCAATGTCAACAAATTGAGTAGTAATGGAAGTTCCGCCACCACCATCGGAAACAATTGCCAATTCAATAGTACATTCTTTACTTGGGTGACTTGAAGCAGGAGAGAGGGATACCTCTGCCGTGACGGTGTTTATCTCGGTCCCATCATGAACTGAATCAACGACTGTGTTCTCTAAATCGTCTAATCCAGAAAGAGAGAGTTGGGGGCATCCTTGGGCGACTAATGTTGGAGATACAACCTTATCTTTCATGTTACCATTATTTGTAATTACTACTTCCATTTGGCTAGTTGTCCCTGCTGAAACAGGATAACCGAGGAATATCAACTCAACATCTAGGTTAGCAATGCGAGGAATTGTGAACTCACCCTCAAGCACTTTGGCATCAAGGGTCAAATCGGAACCGTCTATTGGGCTCGCACGTGTTGCAGTAATGCGTAGATTTCCCGTAGAATTGGCAAGATAATCTAATAAGGTGACATTTGAAATTTCCAAAGTGAAAGATTTGTTTGATTGAGCACCAACGTTGACCGATTCTGAAAGGTCGAGGTCTGCTCCAAAATCCGCTTCCCACTCAATATTGAGGTCGAGAGGCAAAGGGTCGCGATTATCAATCCAAAACTCAACGCTTGCACCCCCCCCATTATCTAAGAGCCAAGAAACTTCTTCATATTCCTCATCCCAACCGAAATCCCAGCCAGGCTGAGGTGTTTCATCTTGGGCAATGGCACTTGATGCGCCGAAGGATAACATCAATACTGATGCGAGTACAATGGTGATTTTTTGCATTATTTGCCCTCCCAAAAAATTATTCTATTTGACTTAATATGCGCTTTGTAAGCACCTTCGCCATCTTCCTTCTATATGCTGGGGCGAGGTAGGTGTTTTTCACAGGTTTGATGCTTCGTCTTACCAATTCAGCAACTTCATCGACACTTGAACTACCCTGCCATCCGTTTTCAAAAACCTTTGATACTTCCTCGCTG
>JACNFL010000018.1 GCA_014384685.1 Methanobacteriota archaeon | reverse complement strand
CGAGGTGAGTAGTAAGGCACCGTTACTCGACACACTTCCTTTCGCAATTTTCACTTTCATTTTTGGACTCCTTTTTCTCTCTCCAGCGATTGCAAGTGATACAGTTCTCGTCAAGGGGATGGTGATACTCTTGGTAATGACACCAATTATTCATCGTTCATTCAATGTTTTGGGCTACAAACTTGGATTGAAATCAGTGCCATATTGAAGTCAAAGGGATGCTTTTTTCCCGCCCTTTTTCATTGATAACTCGGTGGTATTGCTTATCGCCTCTCTTTGTTACCAATGTAATTGATGGCAGAGGCGACTGTGTTGGTTGTTGGCGGCGGAGGGCGCGAGCACGCCCTAACAATGGGACTTGTTACATCGCCTTCAGTAGGCGAAGTTCACGTTGCTCCGGGCAACGCTGGGACTTCGCTCGTGGCAACTAATCACCCCTTTTCAGCGAGTGATGTGGATTCCTTAGTGGGATTGGCACAATCATTAGACTGCGACCTTGTTGTCGTAGGGCCAGAAGGCCCCTTGGTAGATGGTTTGGCCGACAAATTAACCGCTGCTGGAATCCCTTGTTTTGGCCCTCATTCTGAGGGTGCTAAACTTGAAGGAAGCAAGTTGTATGCTAAACAAACAATGCAAAATCTTGGTATCCCTACTGGAGGTATACACAATATCAATTCAGTCTCTCAAATTGACGCTGCTCTTGACGACTTTGCACCACCTTGGGTAGTCAAGCGCGATGTTCTTGCTGGTGGTAAAGGCGTAGTGGTTACATCAGATAGGCAAGAAGCGAGTCAGGCTCTATCTGACGGATTACAAGCAGATGGTTTTGTGCTGTTAGAAGAATTCCTTAGTGGTGAGGAAGCAAGTATGCTCATCATGCTCGATGAAAGTGGGTGGGTTGCTTTACCTGCTAGTCAGGACCACAAACGAGTAGGAGAGGGTGATACAGGCCCAAACACCGGGGGGATGGGTGCATATGCTCCGGCACCAATAGTTACAGATGAAGTGCGAGAGAAGGTTTACTCAAGGATTGTTGAACCAATGCACAATTGGCTAAAGTCTCAAGATTCTCTTTACCGTGGTTGCCTCTATGTTGGATTAATGATTGATGAGTTGGGTGACCCCTATGTTGTTGAGTATAATGTGCGATTTGGCGATCCTGAAACTCAGGTTACGGTGCCATTAATTTCTAGTGACCTTTACGAATTACTGTTTTCTGTTGCTTCTGGAGAAGTAGGTTCACACACTCCTGAATTTACCGATTCATCAGCTTTGACAGTTGTTCTAGCGGCGGAAGGATATCCCGATTCTCCGCGTAAAGGATTGCCCATTTCTATCGAAGTTGCGCTGATTGCAAACGGGGACGGCGGCGCGTTCATCCATCATGCGGGTACAAAGCATGAAAGTGAGGGTGATTTGGTCTCAAGTGGCGGCCGAGTTCTTGCTTGCACAGGCATCGGCCCAAACTTGGATGAAGCACGAAATCTTGCATATTCATTGATGGATGGCATCATTTTGGAAGGTTCTCACTATCGTTCGGACATCGGTTTTAGGGCATTGTAGAGAATAAAATTCCAAGTGTTGGACTACGGCTTTACCCCTTACGTGCGCGTAGGCGTGTGCGCGCTCGTTTGGCAACGGTTAAAAAAAGGGGTCAGGTGGCGCCCACGCTGAAGGTCGTAAGACTGACAACAACCGAGGTAATGGAAATGGAAAATGAAGGAAACGCATCTGTGCTACGTAATGTAGCGTGGGGGCTTGCTAGAGCACCATTGGCAGCACTTATTCTGCTGCTAATGACTATGGCAATGTATCCACTAGGTGTGACCTATGATCAAGAGACAGCAATAATGACGCAAGTATTGCCGTTCGTGTTACTCACGATCGGTGCAATGTTCGGCAGTGTGCCAAGAATCATCTTCTCAAACCTCGGAGTGAAGCCTGCACAGGTCACATTGCTAATCTACTCGCCACTAATAATCGCAGCAGCGATTCCACAGTTGATTTTAGGAGACACTCTGCTTGGAGTGTTATTCCTGACTTTAGCATTAGGAGTCCACATGTTTGATAGAGTAGGTCGCAACGATGAAGCGAACCTATTCATCTGGATTGTAATGGGCTTCTATGCCGCACTTTCATTTGCGGCTGTTGCAGCCCCTTCTTGGGACGGTACACAGTTCGTGAACGGTGCTTGGCTCCCAGATCTCACAGAGAACGTTTGGGGCTCAATGGATGGACATAGGGAAGCAACGGCTTTCCTATTCTTCAACGGCTGGATGATAGCCATCCTTACGGGGGTGCTTGTCACACTGGGTATTCGTGGCAGATTTGCAAAGCCAAGCACAAAGGGTTGGTTTTCCAACCTTCCAGAGAAAATCAACGATAAAGCATTCATTCCGTTGTTTGCTGCATTTGGGGTTTGGCTCGCAGCCCACCTAATTTCAGAAGCGTCTTTCTTCTCAGTAACAGAAGTACAGAGAGTATCAGGAGATTCTCTTGGCGTATGGTGGCCACTATTTACTGGTATAATCGCATTACTAACAGCATATCGCTGTGCAGAAAATATGCTAACCC
>JACNFL010000102.1 GCA_014384685.1 Methanobacteriota archaeon | reverse complement strand
TGTCTTGTTGAGAGTTGCCAAGGCGTTAGCACCCGCATCTCTTACAGAATTAGATTTCATATCGCTGGATTTCCCCATGCCTACTAGAATAACTTTACAATCATCGTTCCATAGTGAAATCATCTTACCCGATTTACCATCAAAATCATCACTTGCGATAGCAGATCTAACTTGTGATTGGCCTGCTCGACTTAATCCTGTTAGAGAGCGGTTTGGTGGTTTATCTACTCCCTCAAAAAGAGGAAGGATTAGTGTCTGTTCAACTGTGTCCATTGGGCCAACTTGGTGTTCCATAAGCACCCCGATTGGGCGACACTATTCAAAGGTGAGTGTTGCTAAAAATATACTAAAGTGGTAATTTTTCGGTTCGGTCAGCATTTTTTTCGTGGAAAAACATGGTTTCACGCCGTTCCGAAGCGAAAGCGGCACCGAATGCCGCAAGGAGAGAAATGAAGATTCCTGGCGACGAAAGGAATCCTTTACCTTCCTCTTCTACTTCTTGAATTACCTCTTCTGGGATTGATTCGTTGACCCATAGGCTTGCATCAATTACACGCTTCTGATAGTACAATTCGAAGTGACCATACTCTGTTAGACTCAGATTTGTCGTATCGAGGTGAACGTGTGAACTGTTGGTTGCATTGACGCTAAACAACTCCGAAGTCCACATCACTTCGCCGCCATCGATGTATCGAACAGTGGCATTTGAGGTGCTTGCTCTCCCTAGATTGTCAACGTTCAGTCCAATAGAATCTTCACTATACTCAAACGATGTGACGGAAAGTCGAGCTCTCCAATACCAGATGTTGGTAATCAGATATCGCATCACATCTAACTCTTCACCGAGGCGGTCTGACAATGGTTCAATAGTTCCGAGTGCCCATTGTTCATCATCAGTTTCAAACGTGAATGTCGGGAACCCCATCACCCCATACCCATAATCTCTACTAGTTCCACAATTTGGGTATAATCCTTGATTTGCATTTTGAATTGGGATCTCTGAAATATTTGCGTGAACATCTTCTCTGATGCCATGATACAACTCCCAATCCGAGGGTTGTTCCGGCCATTTACCCCAAGGGTAGAGCATAATCCAAACTCCAGTATGCATAGTGACATACAAATCGGCGTCAGGAACTACCGTGTTCATGTAAATCGAATTCGCATGAGTTTCAGATTCACTGAAGGCATCACTACCTGGCTGGGTCACCGGGCAGGTATTCCAGTAATGGTCGTAGTTTCGGTTCAAATCAACTTGGTTGATATTCCAACGTGTGTCGATATCATTGCCATCTGCATTCAGCATGATGAGTATGTGTAGTTCAGTAGTAGTCAGAACATCAATGACTTCCTGATCTCCAGCCGCCCAACCCTCGATGTAATATTCAGCTGTCAAGAAAGCCAATTCAGTCCCCAAGTGCTCATTTCCATGGTGTCCACCATCAATGTAAACAATCTCTTTCTGTGCACCATCCGGTTTTGCATCAACGCTCCAATCAGAGATTTGAACAACCCAGAGATTCCGACCAAGTTCGGTTTGTCCAGCAACAGTCAGTATGACAATTTCAGGATGATCAACAGCCCACGATTGTACATCGGTGGTAAGCGTCAGATAGGAGTGGTACCAATGTTCCTGAACAATGTCTGGTTGTTGGGCCAATGCCGTAGGTGCGCTAGATAGTAGCAGCACGGCTAGAACTAAGACGGGTGTAATGCGCGGCACAAATGGCCGCTAATGGTGGGATGATTTGAGCCTTAGCATTCCTAAAAATCACAATGTAGCAATTTGTGCGGCGACAATTTTTGTTGCTATCATAGCCGCAGAAAATTGAGTTAGATTACTATCATTACCTGCCACAATCTCTGCAACATCAGCCCCTATCACCTCAACTTGAGTGGCTGCAAAAAGAGTTTCAATTATCTCAACTGCTTGCCAATGAGCCAAACCACCAGGAACTGGCGTGCCCGTGTGAGGGACCAGTGAGCCATCTAATCCATCAATATCGAAAGTAAGCCAAACTGGGCCAGTGAGCGCAGAAATCTCTGCTAGCAAATTATCCCATCCTTGCCCACCACTTGAAGGAGCCAAAAAATCCCTAGCAAACCAAGTGGAGACACGCTCGTCAGAATTGATGTAATCTTCTTCTTCTCGAGAATACGCTCTCACACCAATTTGTAGTAGATTTCCCACGCCTTCGTCTAGAGTACGACGCGCCGCGCAAGCGTGACTGTAATTGTCTCCCTCTAACTCATCTCTCAAATCTGCATGTGCATCTATCTGTACAACGGTTAAGCGACTCAAATCACCTGCTAAAGTTGGGTGGTTAGAAAGGGCTCTCATTATTGCAGGGAGTGAACCATGCTCACCTCCCAAAACGATTGGAAAAACTTGTCCTTCTGTCCACTCTTGGAGATATTTCTCAATGCCTTCTAACTGAGTTGCTAATGAACCACCTTCACCATCCCATGGGGGGGCTGTGAAAATCGCTCGTCCGGCTGGCAAATCTTCATTCAATAATGGGTCGTGTAATTCAACTTGAGCTGATGCCTCAATACAGGCTGCTGGACCGTTTTCTGTTCC
>JACNFL010000008.1 GCA_014384685.1 Methanobacteriota archaeon | reverse complement strand
TACCGGCCTAGCAATGGGTCTAAGTGAGGAGGAAATGTGTATTTGGACTCCAAACGAAGAGCCTGGTTGGGATGCACTTGAAGCAGCGAAAATTGTCCTATGGCACGGATATTGTAGTGTTCACCGGCGTTTCACGATTGAGCAAATTACAGAAATGCGCATGGAAAATGAAAACGCGCTAATCGTCGTCCACCCTGAATGCCGTGACGAGATAGTTGCCGCTGCGGACGCAGTTGGTTCAACCGAATTTATCCGGAATTATGTTGCCGACCAACCAGAAGGGTCGGTGATTGGCGTCGGAACTGAAATAAATATGGTTAAGCGTTTGGATGCAAAGTATCCAAACAAGAGTGTTACCTGTCTTGATCCTTTGGTTTGCCCTTGCTCAACAATGTATATGATACATCCAATGTATTTACTCGATGTGCTTGAGCGAATTATTGCTGGAGAGATTCCAAATCAAGTCAAAGTACCCGCAGAAACTTCGGCAAAGGCAAAGTTATCTCTTGACAGAATGCTCTCAATTCGCAATTGATATTCTCTCTCGGTAATTCATTTCGTAAATCACACTGGCTGATGTGAGATTTTATTCTTCCTCTGTTGGTACTTGTGGAGTTTCCTTCATTTTCTGTCGTGAATAGATTATCAACAATAATATCGTCAATAGGGTAGCTGTTTGTAAAGCGATAGATGAATATGTGTCTAGCACAACTTCGCGGGAGTGAATAGTGGTTGTTGATTTGCCATCTTTATCGGTTGTTACCCAAGTAATGTGATTTTCAAGCACACTTGGGTGACGCTGTTCTTTTTTATCATCGGTTAGGCATTGCTCTATTTTTGCACTTGACATGAGGTCATAAAAGCAGATTTCATGATCTAAGTATTGCGGACTAGGGTTACTTGGATTTAGATCAGTTTGACTAGACCACACTACTAATCCAAAGCCAACAGTCGGGTCGTGAACCGGATACTTTGGATCGGTCAATAAATGGCTCTCTCCACGTTGTAAATCGACTATTACTAATCTGTCCACAGCGGTAACATTTACCGTTGCTACCAGCCATTCATGGTCAATATCTATGCTCACGATTGTAGCATTTTCTTCATCCACAACCTGCCCCCAACTGAGCAATACTTCATTCTCTTCAATAGGCGCTTGATAATTCAACGGTTGGTCAAATAATGCGGTCCGTCCAATTTGCCCTAACCGAACAATAGTAGGCTCATCTGAAAAAGTCAGGGCGAGTTTATTTTCATGTACGGAAAGAATGTTTATTGAGGCATTAGGAGGAGCGTCTGGTAAAGGTACTTCATCTCCATCCAAAGTCACACCTCTCAATGTGTTGTTTTCGATTAAGAGTAATACTACGCCGTATCCAGGCCATTCAGCAAGGCGGATTTTTGAGGCATTTTCCGTTGCTAATTTCCACGGTTCCGCATCAGTATCGGCAAGGTCTACTATCCAAGCATCGGTCATATTTGCCATCGCAACATAATCCCATGCGGTATCAAAGGTAGAATTTTCATCAAGAGTCGGTTGTGGTGGCGTGATTTCAAAACTTGGGTTGGCAAGTTCAGTTACCACAAGTGTGACTCCCTCGGTTCGGTTATCAAGGCTGACCAGCCAGCCATCTGCTGCAGTTGCTTGGAGGGGCGAATCAACCCCCCCTACTGGCAACTCTTGATGAGTAACATCCCACACAATGATAGTTGATGTAAGAATAAGCACTATGAAAATCGCAATTCCAGTTTCTTTAGAAGTAGGAGAAGATAATCGTGATTGCACCGCTTTTGTACCTTTATTGAACCATCTCATAGTTCTTTCACGAGAAGTGAATAATACCACAAGGCGGGAGTTAAAGGTCCGTTCATCCAATACTTTCCACACTACTTGGCTCTTTTCTGATAAATTTACTGCGGCGTAAGCGACAAGCATCCCGCCAATAATATCCAAAAACCAATGGATTCCAAGATATATAATGGTGAATGCAGTTAGCCAAATATAGGCTGCAACGAATAGTCGGTAACGATTCCACCTCCGGTCTTGGTCCCATTTTACAAGGCTTAACCAAACTGCAAATGGAATACCGATATGTAAACTCGGCATGCCGTTTGTGAATGGGTCAATACGGGTAAACCAATCATTGATTTCAGGGGTTAAATCATAGGCAAGTGTTGCCATTTCGGGGATATGGTCGCCAGTGACTCGGACATTGAAAAATAGGTAAAAGGGAACTGCTAATGCATATACATAAAAAATTGCCAAACTGCTTCTATCACTCATCCAACGGTCGTCAAAATAAGCAAAATATAACACCGAAATATAACAAACCAGCATGTACCCTAGGACATAAAAATGGGTAAGAATAGTTGTCAAGACATCCGACATAAAGGTTTGCTGAACCCAAAGTACCATGTCTCCCTCAATTGCGTATATCCATGGAGTTGCTTCAATTCCGGTATTTGCCATTATTAATCTGTCAAGTTTATCGAGAATATCCTTCCAAATAAATATTGAAAAAACCAAGGCAATATGCGCCCAATAACGCCTAAAGAAGTCGATGAAGCCCGATGTATTCACCTTCTGC
>JACNFL010000047.1 GCA_014384685.1 Methanobacteriota archaeon | reverse complement strand
CATTAAATGTTGCTGATGCACCTCTCCCAGAGGATTGGGAATCAGAAGGTGAGTTCGGCGATGTTGAAATTTCCGAGGTTGACAAAATTGAGACCATGCCAGTTGATGAATGGATTCAAACAGTTGACATTGAAACAACTGCAGATGTACCAATTCCTGAAAAATTGGTTGACCGAGTTATTGGTCAAGAATCTGCTAATATCGTAATTAAGAAAGCTGCTGAACAACGTCGTCACATGATGATGATTGGAGACCCTGGAACAGGGAAGTCAATGCTTGCTAGAGCAATGACCGAGTTAATGCCTGACGACACTTTGGAAGATACACTCTGTTATCCAAATGAAGAGGATGAGAATGAGCCACGGGTTCGAACCGTGCCAGCAGGTAGGGGTGACCGAATTGTCAAAGAGAGAAGGGCTCAACTTAGAATGGCAAGGGAAAAGACCAACAAAACTCTGTTATTCATTACCGGATTTATCGCCGCTATTCTTGTCTGGGTGACGATAATGACAGGAGATGTTCTTACTCTTTTATTCGGATTATTGATTCTTGGATTTGGATTCATGTTCTTGCGTAGTCGGCTTACAGCGGGTGATGACTCACGAATTCCAAAACTGCTTGTCAAGCATGAGCGTGATGATTCACCCCCATTTGTTGATGCAACTGGTAATTTAGCAGGTAGTCTACTTGGCGATGTTCGCCACGACCCATTTCAATCAGGAGGAATGGAGACTCCAGCGCATGACCGAGTTGAGGCTGGAGCAATTCACAAGGCCCATGGTGGCGTTTTGTTTATTGACGAAATCAACCTCCTTCGTTTAGAAGAACAGCAGGCATTACTCACCGCATTACAAGAGAAGCAACTACCTATCTCTGGCCGCTCAGAGCGGTCCAGTGGTGCATTAACTACAACTGAACCAGTTCCTTGTGATTTCATTTTGGTTGCCGCAGGTAACTTAGATGCCTTGCAAGGGATGCATCCTGCACTACGTAGCAGGATTCGCGGATATGGTTACGAGGTTTTCGTCAATTCTGATATGCCAGATACCGCTCGTAATCGCCGACGTGTAATTCGCTTCATCGCTCAGGAAGTTGCAAATGAGATGAATAAAAAGAGCGGTGTTCCAATTCCACACTTTGACCGTAGTTCAATTGCTGTGTTGTTAAGGGAATCCCAGAGGAGAGCAGGTAGACGTGGTAAACTCACACTCCGCCTACGCGAACTTGGTGGATTAGTTCGGGTTGCTGGTGACCTTGCTTGTGCTGATGGCTCAGAATTTGCCTCTGCTCACCATGTGCTACGTGCACGAGATATTGCTAAACCCCTTGAACAACAAGTTGCTGACAGAATGATTGAGCGCCGAATGGATTACTCGATGATAGTGAACAGCGGCGAGAGAGTTGGTCGAGTAAATGGCTTGGCAGTTCTTGGTGCCAACACAGGTCTTTCAGACTTCAGTGGCATCATGTTGCCTGTTGAAGCATTAGTTACTCCTTCGCAAAAGAAGGGTGGTTCAATATTTGCAACTGGCGGATTATCAGATTTGGCAAAAGAGTCTGTTACCAATGTAAGCGCAGTCATCAAGAAATTAACTGGCAAAGATGTTGCAGATTTTGACATTCACATTCAATTTGTTGACACTCATGGGGTTGACGGAGATTCAGCAAGCATCACAATCGCAGCAGCAGTAATTTCAGCACTTGAGGAGATTCCAATTGACCAAAATTTAGCTATGACTGGTTCTCTCTCAGTCCGTGGTGAAGTCCTTCCAATTGGCGGTGTTACAGCAAAGATTGAAGCGGCTGCGAAGTCAGGTATCTCACGAGTAATCATCCCACGTGCAAATATGAACGATGTTCTAATTGATGATGAATACAAAGATATGATTACCGTACTTCCTGTTGATACTCTAGACGAAGTTCTAGAATACGCTTTGGTGGACGGTGATGCGCGCACAAGTTTGGTAGAGCGGCTAGGTAAGATTGTTGACCGTTTGACCACGGATCAAGGTAGTCCAAGTACTGCTTGAGAATCCAGCGTTTCTCGTATACTGGAAACCAATTCTACATTGAATAATTGATGTTGGTGGACATTTGACCCAATCATTAATCTCATATTCCATTTCTCATAGAGCCATGAGAAGTTTGGTATTAGTGGTCATCATTCTGCTATTTAGCACACTTTCCGGTTGTCTTGAAAGCGCAGTAGACAACGATCCAATCGATCCACCCGAGGATGATGTTTTACCTCCTTCTGATATTGATAATAACACAACAATTCCACCTCAGGCAGAGATATTCTATGATGTGGTTTATGCTAACGCTTCTACTAGCGATTTACTACTTGACCTCTATATTCCGAATGGCGAAGGCCCTCACCCACTTCTTGTGAACATCCACGGGGGTGGTTGGGCTGCTGGTGATAAGGCATTACACCCTGAAAGTGCAGCCATGCAACTTTATGATTCTGGAAATGGTACCTGGGCAGTTGCTAGCATTAATTATCGTTTGACAAACGAGGCCGTTTGGCCTGCACAAATTGAAGATACCAAGGCTTCAATCCGTTGGTTGAAAGAGAACGCGGAAACATATCGGATTA
>JACNFL010000009.1 GCA_014384685.1 Methanobacteriota archaeon | reverse complement strand
CAATCCTTCACCATCATATGCATCTATGTAAGAAATATACATCCCAGTATATTTGCAATAATTATACTCGTATTCATTATTGCCGAATGAATCTTCAAGTGTGACGTCCGCGCAAACCTCTAATGCAGAAGAAAGTCCTGCAGGGTTATGGAGAGAATAGACATAGTTATCTGAAGAAGTCACATCTTCGATCAAACTAGTGACAATGTTTCCATCACCATCTGTAACAATTATTTCAACTGTATAAACAATTACTTCATCATCGGAACAATCACTAATACCATCATTTACTTGATGTATCCACGGTTGTGAACCATCTTGGCAATCAAACCAATTTACTTCTGAACCTACACAAGATGCTCCAATGTCCCATACTTGGCAATCGTCGGTTAAATCGCTTGGTGTGTTCATGTCCAACCATTGTTCATCCGCACCGTCTGCACAGTCGGCATAATCATCATTTATCCAATCAAAATAAATGGTTGTGCCATCTCCACAAATGAAGTCTGGGCTATCCACTAAATTATAGAAGTCAGCTGAAATTTCTAATTCATCTGAACCAACATCATACGCCATTGAAGAATAACCAGTAATAACACCTTCATCAGAATTATCTCCACAATCATCCCAGTCATCGTTTACTTGCCAGTCGTCAACCCAATTTCCATTATCACAAAGATGCATGTATTCGTACGGATCGTATGAGTCATCATCATCATCGTTGAATGGATTTAGTTCTCCTAATTCCGTGTCAATTTCGTCTGCAAGATCTTCTCCGAATGTTTCTAAGGTCTCGGTCATTGAAGCTTCAAGGACACGCCCCATCATCCAGGACATCAAAGGATTAATTGGGCCACAACTGTTACAAAATCTAACAGTCGTTGAACCACCATCCCCTAACTCAACTGAAAGTGAGTCTTCCATCTCAAAGTACATGCCGCTACCTGCTAATTCGGATTCAGAAATCTCAAATACGCCTGAATTTGAGAGGGTGTCTGAAAGACTGAAATCAAATTCACCTACACCCATGCCGAACTCTTCAGTTGGAATACCAGACAAATCAAAAGCATAATTCATTGAAGCAGAATAAGTTCCATCCATCTCTCCGCACTCATCGTTGACGTCAGCCCACAAATCTGTAGAGCCTGTTTCAACACATTCCCATTCAGTTTCGTCTTCAGTTGAAACAATGGTGTATAAATCACTAGATTCATATAATCTCCATTCTGTGTGGGATGAATCTAATCCAATATCTGCGCTTGCGCTAATTCCAAAGTCGATATCAAGAGTTTCACCACCGCCTTCAATCAGAGCGATTACAGTAAATTCAGCGCCCATTCCAGCATTAATCGCTAAGTCTAGATCTGCACCAACCAATTCGCCGGTAATGACATCAAAATATTCCACATATAGTGCATCTGTTGTAAATGTGTTATCAATATCATAACTTGCTTGTATATCAAATCCTGTAGAGTCTGGAGAACCAAAGGTTGTCTCATTCCATTGCGTATACAATGCTGAATCTGCTAGCATTCCATGTCTGATAGTCAAATCTGTTGTTCTTGACCAAACATCACTACTGATTCCGTTGACGGTTTGTGCGGTATGGTCTTCTTCCGATAACACATACATATTTGATGCACCAGTTGTAATTTCTGCAACTATCAGGTCAAATCCTGCTTGAGTTGCAGCATCCATTACATCTCCAAGAATTTCATTCAAATCTAAGTCAGTAAATCCTTCGACATCGCCATCTAGATTGGACCAATCATATTCGATTCCATATGAAACTACATTTGTCGGAGTTGCAGCCATGGCACCTTGCGGTACGATGGATAGGGCTAATATTGTCGCTAAGAGAACGACGGAAACTGTTCGTTGGGATTGCTTCATACTGCCACGGAAGTTGCACTACCTCATAAAAGTTAGCCAAACTCAATAAATTCAATTATAATCTCAAAAGAGAGTCTCTCTTTCTCCAAATATCTATCCAATGTTGCATATCACTCTCTATTCCAGCAGACGAAACACGACAACCACAAGCATTTGCATGCCCGCCGCCAGTTGGGTCAAGAGATGTAGCTAAACGAGATAAATCATAAATATCTTGTCCGTTTTCAATAAATGAATTGGCATAGAAACTGGCCGATAGTGCTGGCCTGTCAGGAGTCTCTATTGAGCCGTCTGAGTAACCATGAATTATGCAGCAAGCATCCGCATCATCGCCTGCCCATGCAGTTACTAAATATCCATTAGAACGAACTCCTTTTTCGTCCATACGACAAATAGCCAATCTATCTACAATCGTAGTGTTATCTTCCACAACCTTTTGCGCTAAAATTCTGTCAGACTTGGCTCTATCAACATGTTGTGAAATTTTTTCATCTTGTAATATCTCCTTCAATGATAATCCACTTGACAATAGATTTAGTGCATTTTGAAGGTGCTCGGGGTGTTGTAGGGAGAGTGAACGCGAGAATTGTAGTACTTTGCCGTCGGCCAAAAAATCCTCCTTTGAAATCCCACCTGAATCTAATGCATCCACGATAGGCATTATTTCATTGAGATGATTCAAATCAAGGACCGGAGAAAGCAAATCATATGCCAA
>JACNFL010000010.1 GCA_014384685.1 Methanobacteriota archaeon | reverse complement strand
AACAATATCAATTGTGTATGTGTATGTGTTCCCAACCACTAATGGCGTGTGAGCAGGAGTCCAACTCTCACTTTCTTGTAGGAAGCGCAACCGAAGATTACTATGCAAAGATACTGAACCAAATGCAGTATTATCGTTGGTATTTGAATCATAACTAATGGCATTCGCTTGCCAAGTTGCGCTAAATTGTAACGCCCCTTCTTCCCCACTAGAACCTACCACTGTAAATGTGAAAGTGCGCTCTTCTCCACCTGGAATTCCCAACCCCAACAATGGCTGTAATGAATTGCCATCAAATGATGCTGATAAATCTCCAATCACAGGTATTGATCCGGTATTTGTTACTGTAACGTCAAAATCAACCTGTTCGCCTGATAGAATTGAATCACTTGATGCTGATGCGTATGGTGATACCACCACATTGGGTTCTGGATGGATTATGATTTGAGTGTCAAGTTCGTCATTGAACTGTATTGATTGTGGAACCTGTCTACTTGGGTCTATGCGAACTCTCAATGTGTGAACACCTGGCTCAAGTAATGGCATTTGAGACGAAGACAACTCTTGTTCCCAATCTTGCACTGTGGCACTATCGGTAAAAGTCAAATCAAAGGAAATAACGCTGGTTTCAATTTCACCATCAATCAGATAGATTCCTACTGTGATGGTGCTATCTCCACTTCCACCCATTCTGAGGATTTGACCACTCAGAGTCCAAGGGCCACTAAGCGTACCAAGAACTGACTCTACTGTAATCTCAGGATTTGGTTGCTGGTGATGGAGATAATCAGGGCTAGAAATAACGGTAAATGGTACGGGGGTTGCTGCATTGTTACTTGTGTCCGATTCGGTTATTCCATCAGATGCTGAGTTTGCTATTGCACTAATTTGATGGTTCCCCGCTGCAGGCGCGTTGAATGAAGTTTGGATTGTTGTTGATATGCCAATAGGCAACGGAGATACCTCAAGTTCTGTCAAAGTTCCCCCATCGAGTTGAATCAACAAATGCGATGATGGAGAGTCAAGGCTTCCATGATTGGTGACATCAACTGAAAGGTTTACAACATCTCCTTGATGTAAATCGGTTGATGGTGTGAGGGTAATATTACTGGCAATTAAATCAATTTTACCCGAAACTTGAAACTGTTTAGAAACTGAATTAGTTGACCCGTTGTGTGTGACAACAAGAACAACTGAATGGGTGCCAAATGGCACATCTAACCAAGTGCCGGTTACTTGGACAAACCCACCACCCGCAATACCTACTGTCTCGGTATGGAAAGCGGCATTTCCTTGGCTATCTGGATGTAGGGAAACATCAACATTTGTGATACTTGAAGAAATGTTATTGGTTAATGTCGCTGTTACTTCAACATCATCTCCTTCGGCTGGAGATGATGGGGTGATAGCAAGGCCATCAACGCTGAAATTGACATCACCCGCACTATCAGCACCAATGACTGGAACCAAGAATAAGAGCAATAAAATCCCAGAAGTGATGATGGCTGAAGCCCGCCCCATGTACACACGAGACCACATACTGCACTTCAACCCTGCCGATTGATGCCGCTCACCAGCATTGTCTGCAACAAGGTATTCTACAAGTAGAATACAAAGCAAGGGTTGAAGGCAAGGGTTAGTTGTCCTCAATTTGGTGACCATGCGACGCGCTGGTATGATAGTTGCAATTGTTGCAACCTTAATGCTCGCCTTACTACCTATTGTTGAAGTCACTGCAAAGGGAGGAAAAGTAGCCCCCCCTACATTTGGAACCGGCCCCAGTGAAGGTGAAGTTCTCGCTGGAAGCGTGACAATTTTAGTTTCTACAACCAGCGGTCTAGATGCTGCTAGCCTCGAAATTTTTGATGGATCTACATGGTCAGATGTAACAAATATCACATCTGCTACTTCTTGGCTTTACAACTGGGATTCCTCTTCGGTTAGCGATGGAGGTTACCAATTCCGACTCGAAGGTTGGGCTAGTGGTGTATCTAGTGGCGTAACAAATGGAGCAAATTTTGTAGTTGATAACACCGTTCCAAGTAATCTTGCATTCGTGACTGAAAACCCTGATTACGGGAATGGATTGGCTATTTCCACACGGGCTTGGTATGCAATTCCTAGCACTGGAACACTCTCTTTCACATGGAATGCAACCGACACAAACCTTGACCATGCAACCCTTACAGATGTCCCTACCCCTGGCTCTCCATCTAACGATGGACCTGGTTTCCTCGCTCATCGATGGGATTGGTCGACTGGGAGTTTCCCTTCTCAAGGAACTTGGGATCCTGTCCTAACAGTCTATGATGCAGCCGGACTAAGTTCAACTGAAACCCGATATATTGGCATTGACATGGTTGGCCCAACTGTAGGAACACCAACGCTTTCGATTAATAGCGATTGGAACGATGCGCATAATCTCGTGTTCTCAAATCTGTTCAATGGCGCTTCAGATAGTAGCGGTAGTGGAATCGCTGGATACGAAGTCAGAGATTCTGCTGACGCCACTTGGAACTCTATCGGCATTGGTGGTGCAGGAACATTAAGCCTCCAAGCAGGGGTACGGACAATACAATTCCGTGCAATTGACCATGTTGGTAATCGGGGCACTAGTAGCC
>JACNFL010000011.1 GCA_014384685.1 Methanobacteriota archaeon | reverse complement strand
GCAAATGGAATAAATGTTGTTGGAATTGGTTATACTATCTATTTAGGTAGTGAGTTTGAGCATGACATGCTCACCGAAGCAGCAACTTTGATTCGCCAAGCGCATGAAAATGGTTTGATTGTTGTAACTTGGATTTACCCGCGTGGCAAAGCAGTATTAGATGAAAAGTGCCCACAATTAATCTCTGGTGCAGCAGGTGTTGCCCTTTGTATAGGTGCAGACTTTACCAAAGTGAATTATCCAAGAGGATTTGAAGGAATGACTCAAGCTGAAAGTCTTGGTTTAGCCGTTGAAGCCGGTGGCCGATGTGGAGTAATCTGTTCAGGTGGGGGAAGTTTGCCTGCTGAAGAATTCCTGCAGCGTTTGCATGACCAAATCAATATTTCTGGAGCAATGGGTGCTGCAACCGGTAGAAATATCCATCAAAAAGATACTGAAGAAGCGGTAAGAATGTGTGCTGCCAGCCACGCGATAATTTGCGAGGGCGCCACAGTTGAAGATGCCCTCAGTATTTTCAATTCCGACTAAATAGCCCTCTGATTTTTCCATTATTTTTCTTGACTCTCGCTTTGCATTACTAGTCGGGTTGTATTATCCAATGCGTAGGTAATTTGTAGGCAGGGCGTTGGGAGTCGGGAATTTGCGATTTACTAATTCCTTGATTCACAATCTTGCCACGAATTGAAAGTTTACACTCTTGGACATATATCGACCTTATTGGCAAGGAAGTTGCCGAGCCAAATGGTAGATTGGTGCGAGTTTCAGATTCTCAGAATGAACGAGGTCCCTTGCCGATAAAATTACCGTAAGGCCCTTCTTCCTCTCCAGAATTATTCTCAATCCATTCTTTTGTATCCCATTCGCAAATATCATATTCGCCTGAAAGGGTTCCTGAGCGCTTTGTGCTACCAAATTTAATGATGTCCTTATCCTTTGATAGAACATTTCCAAGTTGCTGAGTGGTTGTTCCATGGCGCATCGTTGAGTTGATATGTTCCTGGATCTCTGCTGTGTTTTTCGGTCCATTTTGCAAAAATTTCTTTATTTTTTCTCGTATTCGTACGGTTTTCATTTTTTGGCCCCCCCTTTTTGTATGTGAATATTGTTCTCTCTACTTGCGGATTTTCCCATGTGAATCGGTCAAAGCCGGCATTCCATCTTGCCAATTTTGACAATTAGTTGAAACCCAATCTTTTGTAGCCCATTCGCAGATGTCATAGCCGCCAGATATAATCCCCGACCTTTTGATATATCCTACCTTCACAATATCTTTGTCTTTGGCAAGGACATTGCCCAGTTGTTGGCTAGTTGTCCCGTGACGCATTGTATTGTTTAGGTGTTCAAGAATCTCTGTAGTATTGCGTGGTCTTTCGTTGAGAAACTTCTTGATGATTTGCCTGATTCTAGTAGTTTTCATATATTTCCAACTCCTTTTCCCATCGGCTTTACTCGCATGGCCACTAGATTTGCGCCCTGCTGAAACATAGGAGTGCTGAGGGTCATATAAGCGTTGACCCTGTAAGTAAAGAGTTAGTTACTTAATTGGGGTAAAAAATACACCGTTTTTGACTTATTTGCCTTGGGTGAGATAATTAAACCTATTGATTTCCACCGGAAATATGTAAGTTAATGTAACAAAAGTGCTTTTTTTAGTAAGATTCATAGGTAAGCCACCCCAGCCTCGCTTTGAAGGTGTCTCTTGTGCCAAAACGCATCCGGTCCAATTACAGAAGGCGACTTTTGTATTGGTTGGATGAAGGAGGAGGTACAGTTTCAGAAGGAGCAAGCGTGGTTGGCTTACGGGTTCCGCACGCATCTGCGGAATTGAAAAAACTGCGCAATAATGGCTATGTGGTAGGTGATAAAGAGGCCGGTATTCGCGGCGCAGTGCAACGGTTAACTGACTTTGGACGGCAACTTCTAAGAGAAGATGAATTGGCAGCATTTGCTAAAATCAATCTAGACGAAATCCCCGCAAACTGCACCGGATGCGTACTTGCTAGAGATAAGCAAATGCTGCTACTTGCTTACAGGAAAAAGCCCCAAAATGCATTGATACCTCTCCCTAAAAGGGCTCTTGGCCCCCTCGGAGTGGCAGACTCTTTGTCCAGTGGAAATGAAGGGGTCACAACATCTTGGGCGTGGGCTGTGCAGAATCTCTCTCGTCAGCATTGGGTGGATGGAGCGACAATTAGAAGCATTGATCCTCCTATTGAAGTCACAGACAAGAATACAATCAGTGATTGGGTCATTGAAAACTCAACCTGGGTGATACTTCGAGTAAAGTTACTTGAAGCAGATTTGGATATTTCATTATCTTCTGGTTCTTGGATTAAGGATATAGAGGGGGAAGATTGGCCAAACTTACCAAAAAGTTGCGTTGGAGGTGATTGGAATCTCGGAATTGCCCTCCCCTCTTCTATTTCCGTAAGTCCAGTAAATAGTGTAATCTCTCCGATTTCATCACGGCTTGGCCGTGGTCTCATTTTACGGTCTGCAAGAAAGGGCGCTTGGGTATTAGCAGACTTGGACTTGTTGGGAATGGAATCAACTCCACTCCCCCTTGAAGTATTAATCAAGTGGATTGAAGTTGCCCACCCTCGACTTCAGCCAGATGAATTGCTAG